>NZ_JBJTDY010000062.1:0-14923 GCF_046092605.1 Rhabdaerophilum sp.
CGGCGGAAATCCCCCAGCGGGAAGGGCTTGATGAGCACGTCATCGACGAGGCCCTCGAGCTCTTTCGCGCGTTCGCGCTGCTCGGCGTAGCCGGTCATCAGCACGATGGGAAAGCCCGGTCTCTTCGCGGCGACCGCGAGGGCCAGCTGAATGCCATCCATCACCGGCATGCGGATATCGCTGACCATCAGGTCGAAGCCGGTCTCGTCTTCCGTGAAGGTCTCGAGCGCATGGGCGCCATCGCTCGCCTCCGTCACGGCATGGCCATCGAGTGCCAGCGCGCGGGCCAGCGGCGCGCGCACCGCCTCGTCATCATCCACCAGAAGAATGCGCACCATGCTAACGAACCTTCAGGCCTCGCCTTCTACAACGCCAATGAAGGGCAATTGGCGCAATTGATGCGCGACGTCCATCCCGTAGCCCACCAGAAAAAGGTCCGGCGCGTCGAAACCCACGAAATCGGCCTCGAACTGCACCACGCGCTTCATGGGTTTCTCGACCAGCACGGCCGTGAGCACGCGCCTTGCGCCGCGTGCGATCAGCAGGTCCTTGGCGAAGGCGAGCGTGCGGCCTGATTCGAGAATGTCGTCGATCAGCAATACGTCGCGGTCATCGACCTTGTTGTCGATGTCCTTCACCACGGTCACCTGGCCGGAGGAGACGGTGCCGGAATGGTAGCTCGCGAGCTGCATGAATTCGATGGAGGGCGCGAGCCCGGCCTCATGCAGCTGGCGCACGAGATCGGCCGCGAAGATGAAGCTGCCGCGCAGGATGGCGATGACCAGCAGGTTCTGCGGCGCGGATTTCACGATCTCCGCCGCCAGCTCGCGGTTGCGTCTGGCGATCGCCTCCTCCGAGAACAGGACGCGGATGCACCAGGCATCGATGGTGACGTGGTCGGATTTGGCTTGAGCGGTCAAGGCGGGTTCCTGCCTCTGCCGAAGGGCGCCTGCGGGCCGTCCGGACGCGTGAAGGGATCAGCGAATGGACGCGACGATATCGTCTCTTGCGACGAAGCGCACCATCACTTGCGTCGCATCTTTCGGCGGGCTCGCGAGGCGGCGGCGGAATTGCGTTTTCTCGCCGGCGGCCAACTCCGCATGATCCGCCGCGCCGGTCCAGACATAGATCTGCTGTCCCTCCGCGTTGAGCAGCGAGAGGCGGATGACCGGCACGGGTTGCCGAGCGCGGGTGATGTTGAAGATCTGGCCCGAGATTTCGAGCATCTCGCGATGGTCTTCCATCACGATCTGGCTGCGGACATTTCGGATCTCGAGGCCGGTGGAATTCACCTCGAGGCCCACCATCTCGAAATAGGGCGCAAGCCCCGGTGCGATCCGGACTGTCTCATGCCGGAAGATCGTAAGCGCCATGAGCGTGCCAATGCCGGTGGCCGCGACCACGCCAAGGGCCGGACCCAGCCGGAAGGCCGGCCGTGCCGGATTGGAATGCTTGCGGCCCTGCGGCTCTGCCGCGTTCGCTGTCGCTGAAGCGCCGGCTACCGCGACAGCGGCGATCATTGCCGCATCCTGCCCGCCATCCAGCGGATCTGCCGTGGAATTCATGGATGCGCTTTTGGAGGGTGCGAGGTCAGCCGCATCCGCGATGGCCGGCTGCGGCCTGGGCTCGGCGGGCGCGTCGGCGAAAAGCGCGTCGAGGTCGTCCTGCCCCATGGCGGCACTCACGTCGACATCGGCATCCGCGCCCATCGCCTCTTCCATCCCGGAGGCGGGCACGACCGGGGGCTCCTCGGGATCCCCGAGCAATGCATCGCCGCCCTCGGGCCAGTCGATCTGCGCGGCGACGGCACCGGCATTCTCGGCAGGATTGCCGGGCGGCGCGGGCGAATCAGTTGCTTCGTCTGCCTGGAAAACCGTGCGGCACAAGGCGCATCGCACTTTGCGCGGCCTGCCCCCCAGCATGGAAGGCGGCACTTCATGCATGGAATCGCAGTTCGGGCAGCGAATGCGCATCATCGCGAGGGTTCTTCCGCTCAGGCCCGTTCCAAAGGGGTTCACGACAGGCGCGTCAGGCTGCTATCTCTCACCATGGACAGTTAAGGGCCGGTAAAGCCAGTGGCGAATTTCCCGGAAAGAGACGAGAGCACCCTTCCGCTCTGGCCGGAACCGGCCGAGCCCGACCTCGTGCGTTTCGAGAATGTTGGCTTGCGCTATGGCATCGGGCCGGAAATTCTCCGCGATATCGACTTTTCGATCCCGCCCCAGAGTTTCCAGTTCCTGACCGGCCCTTCGGGTGCCGGCAAGACGACCCTGATGAAGCTGGTGATGCAGACGCTGAAGCCGACGCGCGGCCGCGTGACCCTGTTCGGCGAGAATGTGAGCCAGCACAGCCAGGCCGAACTCGCGCGCCTCCGGCGCAAGATCGGCGTCGTCTTCCAGGATTTCCGCCTGCTCGATCATCTTACCACCTACGAGAATGTCGCGCTGCCCCTGCTCGTGCAGGGCCGCGAGGAAGCGAGCTATCGCGGCGAGGTGATCGAACTGCTGCGCTGGGTGGGCCTTGGCGATCGCATGCATGTGCCGCCGGTCATCCTTTCGGGCGGCGAGAAGCAGCGCGCGGCGATCGCGCGGGCGCTGATCGGCCAGCCCGCCCTGCTGCTCGCCGACGAGCCCACCGGCAATGTCGATCCCGGTCTCGCGCGCCGCCTGCTGCGGCTCTTCATCGAACTCCACAAGTCCGGAACGGCCGTGGTGATCGCGACGCACGACCTTGCCTTGATGGACATGGTCGATGCGCGCCGTCTCGTGCTCGCCGAGGGGCATATCCATGTCTATGAATGAACCGCCCACCGATGCACAGGCGCGGTTCGGTGCATGGTTCGTGGCGTTCCGCGCCCGGGCCGGATTGCGCTTCGCACAGATGCGGCCTGGGGCGCAGGCGATGCAGGACTTCCTGCTCAAGCCGCTATTCATTCCGCGGGATCGCGTGCTGGCACCGGTTCTGCCGGCGAAATCGCGCTCCGGCGCAGCCCTGATGCTGGTCATCGCGATCATGACGTTTCTTGCAGGGCTGACGGCCGGCGCCGTGCATCTCGTGGCCGATGCCTCGCGGGACTGGTCTCGCGCCATCGCCCGCGAGATGACCATCCAGGTTCGCCCCGCGCCCGGGCGCAATCTCGAGGCGGATGTGGCTGCCGCGGCCGATCTTGCGCGGCGCCAGCGCGTCATCGAGGAGGTCCGCGCGATGGACCGGCGCGAGGGCGAGAAGCTGCTCGAACCCTGGCTCGGGACAGGCCTTGATCTCGGCGATCTCCCCGTGCCCCGCCTCATCGTGCTTCGGCTCGCGAATGGGCCCGCGCCCGATCTTGCAAGCCTGCGCACGGCCCTGGCGGAAAGGGTGCCCAATGCGATCCTTGACGATCACAAGCTCTGGCTCGGCCGCCTGAAGGCGATGGCGGATACGCTCGTGGGAATCGGACTGCTGATCCTCACGCTGGTGCTGCTGGCGACCGCGCTCGCCGTGGCCTTTGCCACGCGCGGCGCCATGGCCGGCACGGCGCAAATCATCGACGTCCTGCATCTCGTAGGGGCCGAGGATAGCTATATCGCGCGGCAGTTCCAGGGCCATTTCCTGCGCCTTGGCCTGAAGGGCGGCGCGGCCGGCGCGCTGGCGGCCTCGGCCTTCTTCCTCGTGGCGGGGCTGATTTTCGGGCGCGGTGCGCAAGCCACGGCGCTGGAACAGGTGGAGGCCCTGTTCGGCCGATTCAGCCTGCCTTTCCGGGGCTTTCTCTCCGTGCTGGTCATCGGCGTGCTGGTCGCGTTTGTCACGGGTGTCGTGTCGCGCGTGACGGTCTATCGCACGCTGCGCGGCATGGAGCAGGCGCAATGAGGAGGCAGGCGCCATGAAGGGCCTCGCCCGCGCCATCCGCTCGATCCTTCTGCCGGGCTTGCTCGTCGTGCTCGCCTGGCTTGCCGGCTTCGTCTGGTTTGTCGAGACGCTGGAATCCGCGCCGCCGGCCAGCACGTCCCGTGCCGATGGCATCATCGTGCTCACGGGTGGCGCGGACCGCATCGAGGATGGAATCCGCCTGCTGGAAGCCGGGCATGGCCGACGGCTCCTGATCTCCGGCGTCAACATCCAGGTGACGAGCGAGCAGCTGCGCAAGACCTGGCCGGGGCATGAAGCGGCCTTCGAATGCTGTATCGATCTCGATTTCCGCGCCCGGAACACCATCGAGAACGCGCGGGAAAGCGCGCGATGGGTGCGCAAGAACGGGTTCGGGGCCATTTTGCTGGTCACGGCGAGTTACCATATGCCGCGCGCGCGGCTGGAATTCGCCGAGGTGCTGCCCGGCGTGACGATCGAGCCCTATCCTGTCGTTCCGGATCGCTCGCGCATCGAGGATTGGTGGCGCGCGCCGGCGCTGGTGCGGCTGCTCGCCTCCGAATACACGAAGTTTCTCTTAACCTGGCTGCGCGCGGCGGTGATCGACCGCTAGGGTCGGGCCATCGAGGCTTGTTTGCCTCCCCGGTCTTTGGCAAGAGGGGTTCAAAGAAGGACGCATTCCGCCCGATGGCTCTCATCATCCTCCGCTCGGCGCTCTTCCAGATCGCCTATTATGCGCATTGCACAATCTGGTTCATCATGGCCATTGTCGGCTGGGTGCTGCCACAACAGGCGATGCTGACCTTCGCGCGCTGGTGGTCGGCGGGCGGGTTGTTCCTGCACGAGGTGATCGTCGGCTCGCGCGTGGAGATCCGCGGCGAGGAGAACGTGATCCGTGGCCCGGCCCTGGTGGCGGCGAAGCACCAAAGCGCCTGGGAGACCATGGCGATCGTGCTGTTCTTTCCCAAGCCGACCTACATCCTGAAGCGGGAACTCATCTGGCTGCCGCTCTTCGGCTGGCATCTTCTGAAGGCGGGCCAGGTGCCCATCAATCGCGGCGACCGGCAGAAGGCTCTCAACTCCATGACGGAGGGCGTGCGCCGCGCAACCCGGCAGGGGCGACATATCCTCATTTTCCCCGAAGGCACGCGCCGCAAGGTGGGGGCGCCCCCCTCCTACCGCTATGGCGTCGCCCGGATCTATGAATCCCTTGGCGACGTGCCCTGCCAGCCGGTCGCGCTGGTCTCGGGCCTTGCCTGGCCGCGCAACACGCTTCTGCATTACCCGCGCCGGATCATCATGGAATTCCCGCCGCCCATTCCGGCCGGGCTCTCCGGAGAGACCTTCTTCGCGCGCATGAAGGAAAGCATCGAGGACATATCGGGTCGCCTTGCGGCGGAGGTGGGTTATCGGGCCGAGAGTTCGCGTTCCAGCCAGTCGAGTGCGTGATCGGTCATGCCGATCTCCGCCATGCTGCGGAGCGTGTTGAGCACATAATCGCGGCAGGCGCCAGATTGGCCATGCCCCTGCTCGATGAGCCTGAGGATTTCCACATGGGCAAGGCGCCCGGCATACTGGACATGGCTGCGATCCACCACATAGGCGAGCGCGCGGATGGCACGTCCATCCTCCAGTCGCACCCTTGGATAAACCTCGAAATAGACGCGGTTGATCTGCTCCCGCTCGGTGAGATAAGCGTGGGTCGCTTCGATCTTCTCCGGCGCGATGCGGAAGGCCATGCCGCGGCAGGAGCCACCGCGATCAAGCCCCATCACCAGGCCGGGCCTTTCGGCGGTGCCCCGATGGCGGTTGGAATAGACACAGAGCGAGCGGTGGAACCCGCGCAGGATTCCACGCTGCCGTTCCTCGAACTCGAAACCCGGCTTCCACATCAGGGAGGCATAGCCGAACACCCAGAATTCGCTTTCGGCCGGCAAGGGGCCGGCAATTGACGATCGGCGTTTTCTGGCGCTATCCGCAACGGGCTCGGGCTTCGACATGGTTTTTCGGGCAGGAGGCGGGAAGGAACCGCTTCTCGCGGATTTCGTGTTTCGGCGCAAGGAACAACCCAGGGAATCCCACATGAGCAGGCCTTCTGCGTCTTCCTCGCGCTTTTCCCGTCTCGGGCTCTACCTGCCTTTTGCGATTCTCGCACTTTTTGCGGCCCTCTGGTCCGGCGTCTGGGCCTTTGGCGCGCGGCGCGTGGGCGAAGTGATGGATGGCTTCGTCGCGCGCGAGGCGATGCGCGGGCGCGACTGGATCTGCCCGGAACGCTCGATCACCGGCTTCCCCTTCCGGCTGCAACTCGATTGTGCGAAGCCGCAGGTGATCGAGAAGGGGCCGAACGGCCTCACGCGGGCGGCAACCCTCGGCGGGCTCACCCTTCACGGCCGCATCACCTCGCCCGGGCATTACATCGCGCTGCTTGATGCGCCTTTGACCATGCGCATCGATGCCGATCGCGAGGTGACGCTGAACTGGAAGAGCGCCCGTGCCAGCTTCCGCGGCGGCGCGGCCGGCTTTTCGGAATTGTCGGTCGAGGTCATCCAGCCGCTCGTGAAGCTGGGGCTCGGCGAAACACCGGATCAACGGGTGAACGCGAAGGATTTCTCGCTGCATCTGCGGCGCTCGCCGGGTGAGAAGCCCGGCAGCGATCTCCTCCTGCGCATCGGCGAGATCAGCCATCCCTTCGTGGATCGATTCGTGGGGGGCCCGGAGCCGATGACGCTCGAATTGCAGTCGACCGCGCCAGGCCTGCTGCTTGATCCGACCCGTCGCATCGAGGAAAGCCTCGATGACTGGCGCCTCGCGCGCGGGCAGGCCCGGGTCATTCTCGCTAAGGCGACGAAGGGGCAGGCAATGGTGGATGTCTCCGGCGTTCTGGGGCTCGATGCCGAAAGGCGGCTTGAAGGCAATCTGCAGGGCCGGGCGCGCGGTGTCGATCAGATGCTCAACGGCGTCACGCGACGCATGGGTCTTGAGATGGGCGGGCTTCTGGGCCGGCTCGGCGGCACGCAGGGCATGCCGATCGCGCTCGTCTTCGAGAACGGCCGCATGCGATTCGGGCCGTTCCCTCTGGCGCAACTCACTCCGCTCTATTGAGGCCGATCAGGCGGGATCGGCCTTCACCGGCGGAAGGGGCGCGGGCGTGCGGCCGAAATCGGGCGCCGCCGTTTCCTGTCCCTGCGCGATGATGCCGCGACGGATGGCGCGGGTGCGGGTGAAGAGCTTGTGCAGTTCGTCGCCGTCACCCCAGCGGATCATGCGCTGGAGCGCGAGAAGATCCTCGTTGAAGCGGCCGAGCATTTCCAGCACCGCATCCTTGTTGGTGAGGAAAACATCGCGCCACATCGTGGGATCGGAAGCGGCGATGCGCGTGAAATCGCGGAAACCGCCCGCCGAGAACTTGATGACCTCGCTCTGCGTCACCCTCTCCATGTCGGCCGCGGTGCCCACGATGTTGTAGGCGATGAGATGCGGCACATGGCTGGTGATCGCCAGAACGAGATCATGATGCTCCGGCGTCATGATTTCGACATTGGCTCCCATCGCCTCCCAGAAGGCGCGGATGCGCCGGGTGGCCCCCTCCGGCGTTCCCTCGGGCGGGGTGAGGATCGACCAGCGATTGACGAACAAAGCGGCGAAGCCGGCATCGGGCCCGGAATGTTCCGTGCCCGCGACCGGATGCGCCGGCACGAAGAAAACGCCTTCCGGCAGGTGCGGGGCGACATCCTTCACCACCGCGCCTTTCACCGAGCCGACATCCGACACGATTGCGCCCGGCGCGAGATGCGGGCTGATGATCGCGGCAAGTGCGGCATTCGCCATCACCGGCACGCAGAGGATGACGTGATCGGCACCGGCCACGCCCTCTGCCGCATCATCCGTCACCACATCGGCGAGGCCAAGCGCGACCACCCTGTCCCGCACCCCGGCATCCCGGTCGATCGCGACGATCTCCTCCGCGAGGCCATGCTGGCGGCAGGCCCGCGCGATGGAGGAGCCGATGAGGCCGATTCCGATGATCGCAAGCCGTCGGAACGGCGTGAAGCCCGCCATCATGCCTTGCTCCCAGCCAGGAACGCCTTGAGCTGGGCCAGGACCGCCTCGTTCGCTTCCGCGCTGCCGATGGTGAGACGCAGGGCGTTCGGAAGGCCATAGGCCTCCATGCGGCGCAGGATGATGCCCTTCGAGGTGAGGTAGGCATCGGCATCCGGCGCGCGCCTGCCATCCTGATCCGGGAAATGCAGCAGCACGAAATTGCCCACGGATGGCGTGACCTCCAGGCCAAGGGCGGCGAGGCCCTCCGACATCACTTGAAGCCATTTCTCATTGTGCTGCAGCGCCTTTTCCTCGTGATCGCGATCGGTGATCGCGGCGACGCCTGCGGCGATGGCCGGGCCGTTCATGTTGAAGGGGCCGCGGATGCGGTTCAGCACATCCACCACGCCCTCCGGCCCATAGAGCCAGCCGATGCGCAGGCTCGCGAGACCGTGGATCTTCGAAAAGGTGCGCGTCATCACGACATTCTCGGCGGAAGCCACGAGTTCGAGGCCCGAGGCGTAATCGTTATGGCGGACATATTCCGCATAGGCCGCATCCAGCACCAGCAGGATATCGGGGCGCAGGCCCGCATGCAGGCGCTTCATCTCGTCGAAGGGGAGGTAGGTGCCGGTTGGATTGTTCGGGTTCGCAATGAACACGATTTTCGTGCGCGGCGTGATGGCCGCGAGCACGGCATCGGCATCGGTGGAGAGGTTCTTCTCCTTCGCGACGACCGGTGTCGCGCCGGCCGCGAGAATGCCGATCTTGTAGACGAGGAACCCATGCTGGGAAAAAACGCCTTCATCGCCCGGCCCGAGATAAGCCTGGCAAAGAAGCGAGAGCAGTTCATCCGAGCCCGCGCCGCAGACGATCCGCTTCGGATCGAGGCCGTAGCGACCGGCGATCGCCTCGCGCAGGGCAGTGGAAGAGCCATCCGGATAGAGTTCGAGGCCATCGGCGCTCGCCTTGAAGGCGGCGATCGCCTTGGGCGAGGGGCCGAGCGGAGTCTCGTTCGAGGAAAGCTTGTAGAGCTTCACACCCGGTGGCGCCTTGGATTTGCCCGGCACATAGGCATCGATCTGGAGCGTTCCGGGGCGCGGAACCGGTCTGGTAGCAGAGGAAGACATGAGGGCGGCCTTCTGGAATGGGCGGCCGGCCGAGGCGCCGGCGCTAGGCTTCGTTTTCGGGCGCGAGTGCGAGGCGCCGGGCATGGCACCCGAGCTCCGCATAGCGCGATGGCTCGCATTTCGCCGCATTGAGAGCCGCAGTCAACCGGTCCGACGTCAAATTGGTTTCGTAAGCAACTAAAATTTGGGCGCCCTGTGCATTTCCAGCCGAGGCGACGAGCTGCGCGCCGATTTCGGCCAAGGCGGCGCGCGCCTCCGGGCGCCAGCGTTCGAGCTGCAGCGAGGCGATGATCGTCTCACGGGCGAGCCCCTCGTTCTGCGGTTTCGCGATGACATAGACCGGCAGCCCGGTCGGATGGTCGGGCCGTTCCGCAAATGGCAGGCGCGCGATGATCTTCGGCGCGCCGGGCGCGGCGAGGCCCTCCCACCAGGCCCCGGAACCGGGTGCCTGCGCGATGAGGAACATGCCGAGATCGCCTTTCGCCTCATCCACGGCGCGGATCACCTCCTTCGCGTCGCTGGCAGGCGTGAAGGGCACCGTGAAGCCGAAATGGAAACGCATGCTCTCGCGGATCGGCGTTTCGCCGCCCGAGACATCCGCGTGAACCCGATAGGGCACCTGGGTGAAGGTGGAGGTCGCGAGGATCACGCGCCAGATATTCTCCGGCGCATCCACCGGCCATCGTCCCGCCGGCTTGTGCACGATGCGGCGCATGAGTTCCGCCTCGCGATCGGGCCGGAAGGCGGAGCCGACATCGCCCGCCGCGCGCTTCGCCTCGATGACGCGGGCGACCACGTCGCCGCGCTCCACGAGCAGCGCGTGCATCGCGTCGTCGATGCGGTCGATTTCGTGGCGCAGGGCGAGCAGCGGACTGGACATCGGGATTGTTCCTCGGCGGGCGCCACACGCTTGTGCGGCCATGCCACTTGATACGAGGCAGTTTGCGCCGCAGACAAGGTTTTCTCTTGCTGACTGATGCCAGAGAAGAACTCACTTGTTCGTTTTGTCGAACGAGTCTAGACAACGAAAAGAACTCGTCCGCAAAAGAGGACCGATCGAGAAGGGCGCCGCCGGCTCGGCCAGCGGCGAAGCGTGACCATGACGAAGCCGTCATCCGAGGCCGATGAACCGCATTCGCAAGTCCTGCGCATCCCGGCAGACCAGCCTCTCGCCCTCGAGAGCGGGCTCGATCTCGCCCCGCTTCAGATCGCCTACCAGACCTATGGCGCACTCAACGCCGAAAAGAGCAATGCCGTGCTCATCTGCCACGCGCTGACAGGTGACCAGCATGTGGCGAACGAACACCCGGTGACGCGCAAGGCCGGCTGGTGGAGCAACCTGATCGGGCCGGGCAAGCCGGTGGATACCAACCGCTATTTCGTCATCTGCTCCAATGTGCTTGGCGGTTGCATGGGCACATCCGGCCCGGCGAACACCAACCCCGCCAAGGGGCATGCCTATGGCACGGAATTCCCGGTCATCACGATTTCCGACATGGTGCGGGCGCAGGCCAGGCTGATCGATCATCTCGGGATTTCCCGGTTGCTCGCGGTCATCGGTGGTTCGATGGGCGGCATGCAGGTTCTGGCCTGGGCCTCGCTTTTCCCGGATCGCGTTTTCGCGGCTATGCCGATTGCCTGCGCGGCGAAGCATTCGGCGCAGAACATCGCCTTTCACGAGGTGGGGCGGCAGGCCGTGATGGCTGACCCGGACTGGCGCAGCGGCCGCTATTTCGAGGCGGGCCTGCGGCCGGTCAAGGGCCTCTCGGTCGCCCGGATGGGTGCGCACATCACCTACCTGTCGGAAAGCGCATTGCAGCGGAAATTCGGCCGCAAGTTCCAGGATCGCTCGGCGCCGACCTTCTCGTTCGATGCGGATTTCCAGGTGGAATCCTACCTCCGCTACCAGGGCATCAGCTTTGTCGAGCGATTTGATGCCAATTCCTACCTCTATCTCACCCGTGCCATGGATTACTTCGATCTCGCGGCGGACAATGGCGGCTCGCTGGCGGCGGCCTTCAAGGGCTCGAAGACGCGCTTCTGCCTTGTCTCCTTCACGTCGGACTGGCTGTTCACCACCGCCGAGAGCCGGCAGATCGTGCATGCGCTGAACGCGAATGGAGCGTCGGTGTCGTTCGTCGAGATCGAGAGCGACAAGGGTCATGACGCCTTCCTGCTCGATGAGCCGGTGCTCTACCGAACGACGCGGGGATTTCTCGACGCGGCCGCATCGAGCATCGGAGGGAGGGGCTGAGATGGGCGAAGCGAGGCAGCTGCCGGCCATTCGATCCGACCATCGCCTGCTCGCCGACATGGTGAGCGCAGGCGCGCGCGTGCTCGATGTGGGCTGCGGGGATGGCGATCTTCTCGCCTATCTCGCCGCGGCCAAGGGGGTCGACGCGCGCGGCATCGAACTCTCGCGGGATGGCGTGGCGGCCTGTGTCGCCAAGGGCCTCGCGGTCATCCAGGGCGACGCCGATACCGATCTCTTCGATTACCCCGATGATTGCTTCGATTATGTCATCCTCTCGCAGACGCTTCAGGCCACACGCCGCCCGAAGGTGGTGGTGGAGCAGATGCTGCGCATCGGGCGGAACGCCATCGTCTCTTTCCCGAATTTCGGGCATTGGCGCATCCGCGCGAGCCTGATGTTCCAGGGGCGCATGCCGGTGAACGAGAACCTGCCCGATAACTGGTATGACACGCCGAACATTCATTTCTGCACCATCCGCGACTTCGTGGAACTCGCGGACAAGGTGAATGCGAAGATCGTGCGGGCCGGCGCGCTCGATGCCTCTGGCAACCACGTGGCCGTGACCATGCCGTGGTGGTTCTGGAACCTTGTCGGCGAGCAGGGGATCTTCTGGCTGGCCCGGATGGACAACCTATTGAAAGTTCACAACAAACGATGTTCCGGCCGAGCGGCTCCCGGTTGACCGCAAGAAAGTGCGACAGGGCAAGAAGGAAAGAGCGGCCGACCTGCTTGGAAAGTTCTGGCCGTTATTCGAATAGGGCAGGGCGCCGGGCGAGGAAGGCGGTAATGCCCTCGCGAAAATCCGCCCCGGCGGCATGGGCCATGAAGCCGGCCTTTTCCAGATCGAATTGCGCGTCCAACGTCCCGGTCATCGCCGCACGGACGAGCCGCTTGATGCCGGCCTGTGCCTTCCGGGCGCCGGAGGACAGCTGTTCGGCCAGCGTGAAGGCGCGGTCCATCAGCTGGTCTGGCGGCACCACTTCGTTGACCATGCCGAGCGTCAGGGCCGTTTCGGCGCTGATGCGCTCGGGCGAGAGCAGGAAGGCCAGCGCCCGTTTGGGGCCGAGCAACTGCGTGACGCTCCAGGAACAGCCGCCATCGGGGTTGGTGCCGATCTGGGCATAGGCCGATACGAAATGGGCATCCGCCGCGGCAATGCAGAGGTCGGAACCCAAAGCGAGGCTCACCCCGCCCCCGGCCACCGGGCCCTGCACGGCAGCGATGACGATCTGATCGCAGACCGCGATCCGCCGCATCGTGCCGTGGAACAGGTCGATGAGGCGGCCTGCCGTCGCGCTGGCATGCTCAAGATCCGCGGCGAAGGCGGAGAGATCGCCCCCCGCCATGAAGGACCGCCCCTCCCCGGAGAGGATGACGACCCGGATGCCAGCGTCGGCGGTAAGGGTCTCGATTGCCGCAAGGAGGGCACGGCCCAGCGATTCGTCCAGGGCGTTGAGATTCTTCGGGCGGTTCAGCCGGATATGCCCGATCCGGTCACGACGTTCAACGATGACACAGTCTTGATGATGGGCGTTCATTTAAGTTCGTTCCTCATCCAATGCTGCCGGGCCTGAAGATCGCGCTTGCAAGAGTGATTGCAAGAGTGATTGCTAGAAAGATTGCAAGAGAGACCGCTCTTGAATGAGAAACCACCTCAATGAGTGAAATTCAATAATGTTATGCAAGGCGCTGGGCGTCGAGAACCGCTTTCAGCCGGGCCGCGGTCAGTTCCAGTTCCGCCGTCACTGCCTCCAGCCGTCTTGCGAGCTGTGCCTGCTCGCTCTCGACCTTGGGCGTGGCGACGCCCAGCCCGCTGACCAGGATATCAATGATACCATCCGTCACCGCGGCTGCATCCAGTTCGCCCTCGCGGCGCAGGAAGGCCCAGGCTCGATGTTCAATCGCACCATAGACCAGATCGCGGATCAGGATCGGCGAAAGGCCCGGCCGAAATTCCTGATTGGCGATTGCACGTTTAACGACTTCCATGATCCGGTTGGAATAGGCGCGGTTCAGGCGAAGGAAGTTGCTCTCGCGGTAGCCGGGCTCGAGACGGATCTCCTGGAGCAGCAGGCGCGCAAGGCCAGGCTCTGACTTGATGGCCATCAAGTGCTGGTGGATCAGGAACCGGATTTGGTTCCATGTGCCCTGCACGGCCGGAAAGTCGGCCTCGTGCCGGTCCAGCATGCTGACATACCATTGTTCGACCACCCGGGTCAGGAGGTCGCGCTTGTTTGCGAAAAACCGGTAGATGCTGCCTTCCACCACGCCAGCGCGATCGGCGATATCAGTGATCAGCGCGTCGTTATAGCCCTTCTCGTCGAAGATGGCCTTGGCGGCAGCCAGAATGTCGGCAATTCGCTTTTCCGGCGGAAGGCGTCGGACCTGACGACGTGTTTGGACCTTGGACATGGTGCTTCTTGAAATCCTGTGCCGGAATGCCTTGCTCACCACGACTAGCATCATCTCTCCGGCTGATGAACTCAATCATCCCCGGTATGCCACACGCTCCGAGAGTCCGGTCTTGGCCTGCTGCAGCATTGCTGCGAGCGACCGCTTTGCCGCGCGCGATACCGTCAATTCGGAAAGCGCCAGATCAATCCGGGCATTCTGAAGGATGACCCGCTCTGCTTGGGACAGGCAAGCGTCCCATGTGATACTCGCGCCGGCCCATGGGATGCCACCGGTAATCCGGGCATGCTGCTCTCATCGCGGAAGCCTTTTGCTGGCCATTGTTGCGAGGGGCCCTTGCGCGGCCCTGGAACCTGTGGCAGGCGCGCCTTCCGGAAACTTCGGGGGCTGTTGGAATTGGAGCCACAGAGCCCGGACCGAAACGTCGCAGAAAATCGTCGCTATTCAGACATTCGCATTTGCAAAATCTTTACGCAGTTTTCCTAGATCTTCAATTTGAGGATGCAAACTTGGTTGCCTTCCAGACTTTCTTCTACAGTTTGGGCAACCACAATAAAATCACGCGTTGTGGAGAGCGGATGATAAAGGTTTTCAACGGAGGAATTGGTGTCAGGCTCGGCATCGGTTTCGCGTTTGTACTGTTGCTGATGGGTATCCTGACCTATCTGTCGGTCCGCGAGATTAACACTCTCGACAGAAACCTTCGCCAGATCAATGAAGTGAACAGTGTTCTCCAGCGCTATGCGATCAATTTCCGCGGCAGCGTGCATGATCGCGCCATTGCCATCCGTGATGTCGTCCTGATTGATGACCCGCGTCAGCGCGAAGTTGAGACGAAACTGATCGACAAGCTCGCCGCGAGCTATGCGCAAACGAGCAGCTGATGGAGCGCCTCGCCGAGAAGGTGCGGCTTGGGAGCGAGCCCACGGCCATCCTCGGTCAGATCTCCGCCATTCAGGCCCGCACCAATCCGCTGGTTACCGAGATCATCCGGCTGCGCGAGTCCGGCACTGCGGCCGGGGCGAAGGATGTTCTCCAGAAGCAGGTCAACCAGCTTTTCGTGGATTGGCTCGCGGCCATCAATCGCTTCATTGATTACACCCGCATTTCCCATATGGCCGCGCCAATTCCATGACGAAGAGCGAAGATTATGATATTAGAATCAATGTGTTGCAGGTGATCGGAGCGGCTGTGCATGGAGCTGGTGACGGGTGAACGGCAAACGGGCGATCTGCGGGTT
>NZ_JBJTDY010000063.1:0-38536 GCF_046092605.1 Rhabdaerophilum sp.
TCTGGCCCCCCACCCTTGATCCCTCCCCGCCGCTCTCGCGGGGGGAGGGGAACCGCCGCGACCCTCCGCCAGCGCGCCTTCGACGCGATTTCCAACACCGAGTGGGTGCCGGCCTCGGGCGAGAACCGCATCCGCGGCATGGTGGAAAACAAGCCTGATTGGGTGATGAGCCGCCAGCGCGCCTGGGGCGTGCCGATCACCGTTTTCGTGCACAACGACACGAAAGAGATGCTGCGCGACCAGCGCGTCGACGAGGCCATCGCGGCGGCCTTCGAGGCCGAGGGTGCGGATGCCTGGTTCGCCGACGGCGCGAAAGAGCGCTTCCTCGCGCCATTCGGGCATGATCCGGCGCAATACGAGATGGTGACGGACGTACTCGACGTCTGGTTCGATTCTGGCTCCACCCACACCTACACGCTGGAAGACCCGGTGAATTTCCCCGGCCTTGCCGGCGTGAGGCGCGTCGTCGATGGCGGGCAGGACCGGGTGATGTATCTCGAGGGATCGGACCAGCATCGCGGCTGGTTCCAGTCGAGCCTGCTCGAAAGCTGCGGCACGCGCGGCCGCGCCCCCTTCGATGTGGTGCTGACCCACGGCTTCACGCTCGACGAGCAGGGACGGAAGATGAGTAAGTCGCTCGGAAACGTCACCGCGCCGCAAAGCGTGATCGAGCAATCGGGTGCCGATATCCTGCGCCTCTGGGTCGCGAGCTCGGATTACGGAGACGACCAGCGCATCGGGCCGGAAATCCTCAAAAGCATGGCCGAGAATTATCGCAAGCTCAGGAACACCATCCGCTGGATGCTGGGCGCGCTCGCGCATTTCGATCGGACACCGGTGGCGGAAAAGGACATGCCGGAGCTGGAGCGGCTGATGCTGCACCGGCTCGCGGAACTCGATCCCGTCATCCGCAAGGCTTACGCGGAATATGATTACAAGCGCGTGGTCTCGGAGCTGGCTTTGTTCCTGAACACCGATCTCTCGGCTTTCTATTTCGACATCCGGAAAGACACGCTCTATTGCGAACCGGCTTCCAGCCTGAAGCGCCGCGCGGCGCTGACGGTCGTGGATCGGCTTTGCGATTGCGTGCTGCGCTGGCTCGCGCCCATCCTCGTCTTCACGGCAGAGGAAGCCTGGCTCGCGCGCCATCCGGGCACGCCGGCCTCCATCCATGAGGAAGGCTTCGCGGATGTGCCGGAAATGTGGCGGGATGAGACGCTCGCCGCGAAATGGGCGATGATCCGCGATGTGCGGCGCGTCGTCACCGGCGCGCTGGAACTGGAGCGCGCGGGCAAGCGCATGGGTTCGAGCCTGGAGGCCGTGCCGCAGGTCTTCATCGCCGATGGAGCGATCGCGGCCGCGCTTGCGGGCATCGACATGGCGGAAATCTGCATTACTTCCGGTTTCCAGAGCGCCGCTGGCGAAGGGCCGGCGGAGGCGTTCCGTCTTGCCGAGGTGAAGGGTGTCGCCGTGGTTCCGCAGCTTGCCAGCAACAAGGGCCTCGTGAAATGCGCCCGCTCCTGGCGCTATTTCGATCCCGCGACCGCCAACCCGGCCTACCCGGACATCACGCCGCGCGATGCGCAGGCGATGGCCGAATGGAAGGCGCGCGCGTGAGCGAGACGAACCCTCCAGCCGAGCCCGGCCGCTTCCTGCGGCTCGGCCTTACGGTCGCTCTGCTGCTGCTCGCGGCCGATCAGGCCTCGAAGCTGTGGCTCATCTTCGGCACCAATCTGCGGCTCACCTGGCCGTGGGAGATCACCCCGTTTCTCGATTTCACCGTGGTGTGGAACCGGGGGATTTCCTACGGGCTCTTCCAGCAGGAGACTGACACCGGCCGCTGGATCCTCACCAGCGTGAAGCTGGCGGCGGCCGTGGTGCTGCTCTTCTGGCTAAAGCGCGCGGAGACGCGGCTCGAGGCCGTCGGCATCGGGCTCATCATCGGTGGCGCCATCGGCAACGCGATCGACCGCATCTGGCATGGCGCGGTGTTCGATTTCGTGCATTTCCACGTGGGTGATTTCAGCTGGTACGTGTTCAACGTGGCCGATGCGGCGATCGTGATCGGCGTGCTGGCGATGGTCGCGAGCCCGCTCTTAACCTTCCGCCGCGGCGCGGATGCCTCTTAATTGCCGCGATCTTTCGCCAAAAGGCGATCAGTGCTAGAGAACGCCGTCTCGCGTGGAGGGAAGAGGTTCCGATGGGGTTCCATTCGACAAAACTGATGATGCGTGCTGCCCTGGCGGGCTGCGCGCTTGGCCTGTTGCCGCTTCTGCCCGCTTCTGCCCAGGATGGCATAGGCATGCGACAGATTCTCGGATCAATCGGCATCCTGCCGGGGGTCGACCGTGAGCCGATCGAGTATCGCGACCGTCCGACACTGGTTGTCCCGAGGGATACAACCCTCCTGCGCAACCCGGAAGATCCCGAAGCGCATGAGCGCAAACCATCCTGGCCGGTCGATCCGGACGTGACCGAGCGGAGGAAGGAACAGGCTCGCCGTCGCGCCCCTGCGCCCGAACTGCTCGCCGGCCAGTCGGTGGATGGTCGCCGCGTCTCCATGGAAGAGATCCGCGCCGGTCGTGCGCCGGTCGGTGCCCAGATGACCGAGGGCAACTGGGGCAACGACAAGGCGGGCATTCGCCTCTCGCCGTCCGAATGGGCCGCGGGGACGCCGGTCAACCAGCCGACCTACGCGCCCGGCACCGAGCCGCCGCGCCGCTATCTCACGGATCCGCCGAAGGGGCTGCGCCAGGCCGCGACCGGCGCGCCGATGCGCCGGACCCAGGAAGCCCCGCAGGGTTTCGACAACAACCGGCCTGACGACACCTGGCGCCGCCTGGACTGATTGCCCCCCGGGTTGCAGGAAGCATCCGGCCGGGACTTGTTCCCGGCCTTTTCTTTGCCCATCTTGGTCCTTGTCCCGCATTGGCAACTGGCAACGCCGTCTTGCGGCGCCCGCAGGAGAT
The DNA here is from genome assembly GCF_046092605.1 of Rhabdaerophilum sp. Taxonomy (NCBI): domain Bacteria; kingdom Pseudomonadati; phylum Pseudomonadota; class Alphaproteobacteria; order Hyphomicrobiales; family Rhabdaerophilaceae; genus Rhabdaerophilum; species Rhabdaerophilum sp. Next base: position 2,970 of record NZ_JBJTDY010000063.1, read on the forward strand.
TTGACGACATGTCCACGCTTCCCGCTTTCGGGCATTTCCATCTGGAGAATGGCCTGGAGGTTATCGTCATACCCGATCATCGGGCGCCGGTGGTCACCCACATGATCTATTACCGGAACGGAGCCGCGGATGATCCGCCGGGCAAGTCCGGGATCGCGCATTTCCTCGAGCACCTGATGTTCAAGGGCACCGAGACCAACCCCAAAGGCTCGTTCTCGAACATCGTCGCGGCTGTGGGCGGGCAGGAAAACGCCTTCACCTCCAATGATTACACCGCCTATTACCAGCGCGTGGCGAAGGAGCATCTCGGGCGGATGATGGCGCTCGAATCCGATCGCATGATGGGCCTCGTGCTCGAAGGGCCGGAAGTGCTCTCGGAACGGGATGTCGTGATCGAGGAGCGCAAGATGCGCACCGACAGCGACCCGGCCGCGCAGCTTCAGGAAAGCCTGATGGCGACCCTCTACGTGCACCATCCCTATGGAACGCCGGTGATTGGCTGGGGGCATGAGATCGAGGAACTGGGGCGCGAGGATGCCCTCGCCTATTACCGCCGGTTCTACCGCCCGGACAACGCGATCCTGATCGTGGCGGGCGATGTCGAGGAGGGGGAAGTCCGCCGCCTCGCCGAGGAGACCTATGGCAAGGTGCGGCCCGGCGACGGTGGCAAGCCGGAGCGCCGACGCGTGCGCGAGCCGGAGATCAAGGCCAGCCGCTTCGTGAGCCTTGCCGACCAGAAGGTCGAGCAGCCCATGACGCAAAAGCTCTACATCGTGCCGAATTACATTCGAGCGCCGGAGAATGATGCGCCGGCGCTTGAGGTGCTGAGCCAGATCCTTGGCGGCTCGCAGACGAGCCGGCTCTATCGCTCACTGGTGGTCAACCGCCCGCTCGCGGTCGCGGCGGGCTCGTGGTACTGGAGCGATGCGCTCGATATCGGCCAGTTCGGCCATTATGCGGTGCCAATGGAGGGTGTGGCCCTGCCGGATCTCGATGCCGCTGCGGAAGAGGTCATCGCCGAATTGCGCAACACGGATGTGGGTGGCAAGGAACTGGCGCGCGCACGCACGCGCCTCATCGCCGACATGGTCTACGCGCAGGACAGCCAGGCGCATCTCGCAAGGATGGTCGGGTCGACGCTGACGACCGGCGGCAAGATCGACGATCTCGCCCAATGGTCTGACCGCATCCGCAGCGTGGAGGCCGCGGATGTTCGCCGGGTCGCGAACCGCTACCTGCTGCCGGGCAAGGCCGTGACCGGGCATCTCACCAAGGCCGCGGCCTGATTTTCTCGCTTTGTTCGATTGGTTCCTGACGATGACGTCTTCCTCGCATCGCACGCGGGTCTCCCGCGTCACCTCGCCGGCCGGCTTCGACATCTGGCATGTCGAGGATTACACCGTGCCGCTCGTTTCCATGGAATTCGCCGTGATGGGTGGCGCGGCACAGGACCCGGCCGGGCGCGCGGGGCTCGCCAGCTTCCTCGCCGGGCTGCTCGATGAGGGCGCGGGCGCGCTCAAGGCGGAGGCCTTCCAGGAGGCGCTCGAGGAGAAGGCGATCGAACTTTCGTTCGGCGCCTCGCGCGACCGTCTCACCGGCTCGATGCGCACCCTGACGGAACATGCCGATTCCGCCTTCGAGCTTCTGGCGCTCGCCATCCGCGAACCGCGTTTCGACCCCGATGCCGTCGAACGCGTGCGCTCGCAGATCATCTCCGGCCTGAGACGCGACGAGACCGATCCGCAAAGCCTGACGCGCGACGCGCTGAACCGCCTCGCCTTCGCGAACCATCCCTACGGGCTTCCGACGGATGGCAGAATCCCCGATGTCCAGGCGATCACGCGGGATGAGCTGGGGAACCAGCATGCGCGCCTTTTCGGGCGCGACGTGCTGCGGATCGTCGCGGTGGGCGCGATCTCGGCGGAGGCCCTCGCTGCCGGCGTGGATCGCATCTTCGGTGATCTTCCGCCGGAGGCCAGGCTGGCGCCAATCCCCGAAATCGTGATGCAATCGGCCGGGCATACCGAGATCATCGATCTCGATGTCCCGCAATCCACGCTCTATCTCGCGCTGCCCGGCGTTTCGCGCCGCGACCCGGATTTCATGGCGGCCTATCTGTCCAACCACGTGCTGGGTGGCGGCGCCTTCACGTCGCGCCTCTGGCATGAGGTGCGCGAGACGCGCGGCCTCGCCTATTCCGTGTGGAGCAGCCTGCGCTGGGCCGCGCATACCAAGCTCTTCATGGCCGGCACCGCCACGAGCAACGAGCGGGTGGCGGAATCGCTGCGTGTGATGCGCGCCGAGATATCCCGGATGGGTGCCGAAGGACCGACCGAGGAAGAACTCGCAAAGGCGAAGAGCTACCTCACCGGCTCCTATGCGCTGCAATTCGATACCTCGCGCAAGATCGCCGATCACCTGCTCTCGCTGCGGGTGGATGGCCTGCCGATCGACTATATCGATCGCCGCAACCAGGATGTGGAGGCTGTCACACTCGACGCCGTGAAGAGCGCCGCGCGGCGGCTCTATGCGGATATCGCGCCGCTCGTGGTGGTGACCGGCCGGCCGCAGGGCCTCGCCTGACCGACAAGAGCGAACGCATGAAAACACTTGCCGGGGTGCCTTTGGCATGGCACCCCACCCGCCGAACAGCAACCGACAGGGCGGGGTCCTGAGGGCCCCGGAAAGCGCGATGACCCTCACCTCGGACATGCTTGTGGACCGCCGCCGGCTGCGTCGCCAGCTCACCTTCTGGCGCGTGGCGAGCGTTCTGATCCTCGTTCTCGCGCTGATCGGCGCGGTCATCGCTTCTGGGCAGCTCGGGAAGCCGACCGGCCGAAGCCATATCGCGCGGATGAGCATCGAAGGCCTGATCAGCGGGCGGCAGGAAACGCTCGACCTGCTGCGCGAGATCGAGAAATCGCAGGCGAGCGCGGTCATCCTGCGGATCGATTCCGGGGGAGGCACCACCTCGGGTTCGGAGGCGCTGCACAATGCCGTGAAGGCACTGGCCGCGAAAAAGCCGGTCGTGGCCGTGATCGACGGGATCGGCGCCTCGGGTGCCTACATGACCGCGCTTGGCGCCGAGCGAATCGTCGCGAATGGCAGCGCGCTCGTCGGATCGATCGGCGTGATCGCGCAGGTTCCGAATGTCTCGAAGCTGCTTGAAACGCTGGGCGTGAAGGTCGAGGCCGTGCGATCCACGCCGCTGAAGGCGATGCCCTCGGGCGTCGAGCCCACCACGCCTGAAGCGCGCGCGGCTCTGGAAGCGACCGTGGCCGATACCTATCGCTGGTTCCGTGATCTCGTGGGCGCGCGCCGCAACCTGCAGAACGATGCCCTGAATGCGGTGGCCGATGGCCGGGTCTTCACGGGCCGGCAGGCGCTTGGCCTGAAGCTGATCGACGAGCTGGGCGGCGAGAAGGAAGCCATTGCCTGGCTCGAGCGCGAGAAGAACGTGACGCGCGACCTCGGCGTGGTGGATTACAAGCCGAAAAGCCAGCGCGGAAGCCTGCCAGCCCTGGGCTCGCTGCATCAGGCCGCCCGCCTTCTGGGCCTGCCGGTGCCGGAAGTGGTGGATGAAGCAGCCTATCGCCTGCTGGGTCCGAAGGCCCTGGAGGGGCTGGTTTCGGTCTGGCAAATGCCGACGGAATAGGAAACCAAGGCCGGCATCGCGCGTTTCCTCCTTTCGGCGAGGTCAATTCCGGTCTATCCTCGTTGAAAGGATCGTCGGATTCCTGCTTTGGAGCGGCGGTCGGAAAGCGGACAATGTGAGGCGGGAATCATGATCAAATCCGAACTCGTTCTGAAGATGGCGGAAATGAACCCGCATCTCTACCAGCGCGACATCGAAATTCTGGTCAACGCCATCCTGGATGAGATCACCACCGCGCTCTCCCGCGGCGATCGCGTGGAATTGCGCGGTTTCGGCACCTTCTCGACCAAGGAACGCGATGCGCGCCTTGGCCGCAACCCGCGCACGGGCGCGAAGGTCGACGTGACCGAGAAGCGCGTGCCCTATTTCAAGGCCGGCAAGGAAATCCGCGAGCGGCTGAACGTGAAGCCCGTGAAGGGCAAGGCCAGGGCGAAGGCCTGACGCCGGAGGCCAGACGGGCATGATGCGCTATCTGAAGCTCCTGCTGCTTGCCCCGGTCGCGGTTGTGCTCGTGCTCCTCGCGGTGGCAAACCGACAGATCGTGACCTTCGTTTTCGACCCGCTCTCGCGCGGGGCGGAGGCCGCGAGTATCACGCTGCCGCTTTTCGTGTTTGCTTTCGTCGTGCTGTGTATCGGCATCGTGCTGGGTTATTCCGCCGCCTGGCTCGCGCAGGGCAAGCATCGCCGTGCGGCTCGCAGCTACAAGCGCGAATGCGAGAAACTCACGGCCGAGCGGTCCGAACTGCGCGCTGCCCTGCCGGTAACAGCCCCGGCGCTCCTCAGCCAGAAGTAAGCGTCTGCCATGCGCGTCATTGATCGCAAGGGCGTGGATGCGGCGCTCGATTTCCCCGCTTTGATCGCGGCGATCGAGGATGCCCTCTGCGCCGAAATCACGCTGCCCGTGCGCCATCACCATGCGATTCCACGCGCCGATGGCGATGCGACGCATCTCATCATGCCGGCCTGGCACACAGGTTCGGGCGGCTTTCTCGGCGTGAAGATTGTGAATGTCTTCCCCGGCAATGCGGCGCGATCCCTCCCTTCCGTCATGGGCACCCATGTGCTGATGAATGGCGATACCGGCGCGCCGCTGGCGGTGATCGATGGCACGCGGATCACCTTGTGGAGAACCGCTGCGGCTTCGGCCTTGGCCGCGCGCTTGCTGGCGAAACCGGATGCTGCAACGCATCTGATGGTGGGGGCGGGCGCGCTGGCGCCGTTCTTCATCCGTGCGCATCGCGCGGTGCGGCCCATCACCCGCACGCTTCTATGGAACAAGACACCCGCCAATGCCGAGAAGCTCGCCGCCGCGCTTTCTGCCGAAGGTATTGTGGTGGAAGTCGCGGACGATCTCGAATCGGCGGTGCGCGAGGCGGATATCATCTCCACCGCGACGCTTTCCACCACGCCGCTGGTTCATGGCGTATGGCTGAAACCGGGCGCGCATCTCGATTGCGTCGGCGCGTTTTCGGCCAGCATGCGCGAGACGGATGACGAGGCGGTGCAGCGCGCCCGCCTCTTCGCCGATGTGCGCGCGAGCGTGCTGAAGGAGGGCGGCGATTTCGTGCAGCCCATCCGCGCCGGGCTGATCTCCGAGGCGAGGATCGAAGCCGATTTGTTCGATCTCGCCCGGGGCAGCTTTGCTTTCACGCGCCAAGCGGATGACATCACCTTTTACAAATCGACCGGCAGCGCGATCTTCGATCTCGCGGCGGCGGCTCTTGTTTCGAAGGCTGCGGGAATTGCCGCATGAGCCTGCTGGTCAAGATTTGTGGGCTGAAGACCGAAGAGAGTGTCACTGCCGCGGTGGAAGCCGGCGCCGATATGCTCGGTTTTGTCTTTCACCCGAAGAGCCCGCGTTTCGTGACACCGGAGCGCGCGGGTGAACTTGCTCCATTGGCAAGGGGGCGGGCCAAGATCGTAGCGCTGGTTGTAGATGCAGACGATGCCCAACTCGCGAAAATTAAGGCTACAACCGGGCCAGATATGTGGCAGTTCCATGGGCAGGAGTCGATTGAGCGGATCAGCGAAGTGCGCTCACGCTTTGGCCTATCCGTGATGAAGGCCTTCGGCTGGTCTGAGTCTGGCGAGGCATATGACGATATCCTCGGTTACGAGCATCACGTGGACATGCTCCTGATCGACGCCAAGCCACCCAAAGATGCCGCCTATCCGGGCGGGCATGGCCGAACCTTTGATTGGACAACGCTGGTCGCTCTTGCGCCTTCGCGGGAACAGGTGGGCGGCTGCGTTGAATATATGCTCTCAGGCGGGTTGACGCCTGAGAATGTAAGCCAGGCGATCACTACCCTGCGCGCCATGCGGGCTGGATTGATCGGCGTTGATGTCTCCTCTGGCGTCGAGAGCGCTCCCGGCGTAAAGGACCTCGGCAAGATCAGGGCCTTCATCGCTGCGGTGCGTGAGGCGGAAGCAGCGTAACGGAGTAACGCAATGACCCTTCAGGAACGGCCGAATTCCTTCCGCTCCGGCCCGGATGAGAATGGCCGCTTCGGCCTGTTCGGTGGCCGCTTCGTCGCAGAAACGCTGATGCCGCTGATCCTCGACCTGCAGAAGGCCTATGAGGACGCGAAGGCCGACCCCGCTTTCGCCAACGAAATGAAGCATATGCTGACCCATTATGTGGGCCGGCCCTCGCCCCTTTATTTCGCCGAGCGCATGACCGAGCATCTTCGCGAGGTTTCGACGGCCTCCGGCCTGTCGGGCGGCGCGAAGATCTACTTCAAGCGCGACGAATTGAACCATACCGGCGCGCACAAGGTGAACAACGTGCTGGGGCAGATCTTGCTCGCGCGGCGCATGGGCAAGAAGCGCATCATCGCCGAGACGGGCGCCGGCCAGCATGGCGTCGCCACCGCCACGCTCTGCGCGCGCTATGGCCTCGAATGCGTCGTCTATATGGGCGCGGTGGATGTCGAGCGGCAGAAGCCCAATGTCTTCCGCATGAAGATGCTTGGCGCGGAAGTCATCCCCGTGCAATCCGGCTCGAAGACCCTCAAGGATGCGATGAACGACGCGCTCCGCGACTGGGTGACGAATGTGGAGAATACCTTCTACTGCATCGGCACGGCGGCGGGCCCGCACCCCTATCCGATGATGGTGCGCGACTTCCAATGCGTGATCGGCAACGAGACGAAGCAGCAGATGCAGGAAGCCGAGGGCCGCCTGCCGGATAGCCTCATCGCAGCGATCGGCGGTGGCTCCAACGCCATTGGCCTGTTCCATCCGTTCCTCGATGATCCCTCTGTGGCGATCTACGGCGTGGAAGCGGCGGGCCATGGGCTTTCGAGCGGCCTGCATGCGGCCTCGCTCACGGGCGGGCGGCCGGGCGTGCTCCATGGCAACCGCACCTATCTGCTGATGGACGAGGATGGGCAGATCAAGGACGCGCATTCCATTTCCGCCGGCCTCGATTATCCCGGCATCGGGCCGGAGCATTCCTACCTGCACGACATCAAGCGCGTGCAGTATATCTCCGCGACGGATGCCGAGGCGCTCGCGGCCTTCCAGCTCTGCTCGAAGCTCGAGGGCATCATCCCGGCGCTCGAGCCCGCGCATGCGCTGGCGAAAGTCATCGAAATCGCGCCGAAATTGCCGAAAGACCACCTGATGGTGATGAATCTCTGCGGCCGCGGGGATAAAGACATCTTCACTGTCGCCGAACATCTCGGGGGGATGTGATGAACCCGGAACCTACCATCGATGATCTAAAACTCAATAAGGATATATCGCTTGAACTCTTCAAAGTTCACGCCGATCAACGCATGAAATTAATGAATTTTTATATCGTCATTGTTGGATTTTCCATCGGTGGATATTTTACAGCACTACAAAATGTAGGTTGGCAGGCTGCGCTAATAGTTTCTCTGTTTTTGCTGTTTATGACATTCTGTTTCTGGAGTTTAGATCGGCGAACGAAGCAAATCGTTAAAATCTCAGAGACCTCTTTGAAAGTGGTTACTCAGTTTCTACAAGAAAAAATTGGAAAGTCAGAAGTTGAAATAGTTGGCATATCGGATAATAGACAGGGAAATTGGTCATATTCCCAAGTATTTACTCTTATCTTTGCTGGATGCGCAACTCTAGCTGTCGCTGGAATAGTTCATTCTCTTCTAAAGGCCTGCAAATGAGCCGCATCCCCACCCGTTTCGCCAAAAATGCCGCCGCCGGCCGCGCCTCGCTCGTGACCTTCATCACGGCGGGCGACCCGGACCCCGCGACCAGCCTCGCGCTCCTCAAAGCTCTGCCGGCAGCCGGGGCCGATGTGATCGAGCTCGGCATGCCCTTCTCGGACCCGATGGCCGATGGCCCGGCGATCCAGTGGTCCTCCATGCGCGCCCTGAAGAACGGCATGAGCCTGAAGGGCACGCTCGCGATCGTGCGCGACTTCCGTGCCGGGAACAACGAAACCCCCATCGTGCTGATGGGCTATTACAATCCGATCTACGTCTACGGCGTGGAGCGCTTCCTGGCCGATGCCAAGGAAGCGGGCGTCGATGGCCTCATCGTGGTGGATCTGCCGCCGGAAGAGGATGCCGAACTCTGCCTCCCGGCGATTGATGCCGGGCTGAACTTCATCCGCCTCGCGACGCCCACCACCGATGACAAGCGCCTGCCCAAGGTGCTCGCGAACACCTCCGGCTTTGTCTATTACGTCTCGATCACCGGCATCACCGGCACGGCGACGCCGGATTTCTCGCGCGTTGCGGGCGCTGTCGCGCGCATCAAGCGGCATACTTCCCTGCCGGTGGCCGTGGGTTTCGGCGTGAAGGCACCGGAGCATGCCAGCGCCATTGCGCAGGGTGCGGATGGCGTTGTGGTCGGCTCGGCTTTGGTCGAAGCCATCCGCACCTCGTTGGATGCGGAAGGAAAAGCCACGGAAAAGACCGTTTCGGCTGTCACCGATCTGGTTTCGAGCCTGTCGCGGGCCGTGCAATCGGTTGCCAAGCAGGCGGCGGAGTAAAGGGGTTTCCCGATGAACTGGATCACCAATCTCGTCCGCCCGAAAATCCGCTCGCTCCTGCGGCGCGAGGGCCCGGAGAACCTCTGGATCAAGTGCCCGGAATCGGGCCAGCTTGTCTTCCACAAGGAGGTGGAGGACAACCTGATGGTGATCCCCGGCTCCGAGCACCACCTGCGCATGGGCACGAAGGAGCGCCTCGCACACATGTTCGATGGCGGCGTTTATGACCTCGTGCCGCTGCCGGAAGTTCCGCTCGATCCGCTGAAGTTCAAAGACGAGAAGCGCTACACCGATCGCCTGAAGGATGCGAAGGCAAAGACCGCCCTGCAGGATTCCGTCACCATCGCCACCGGCGCGCTCGATCACCTGCCGATGACCATCGCCGTGCAGGATTTCGCCTTCATGGGCGGTTCGCTCGGCATGGCAGCCGGCGAGGGCATCATTCTCGCGTTCGAAACAGCCCTGGCGCGCTCCACGCCCCTGGTGCTGTTCGTGGCTTCAGGCGGTGCCCGCATGCAGGAGGGCATTCTCTCGCTGATGCAATTGCCCCGCACCACCGTGGCCCTGCGCCGCCTGCGCGCGGCCGGCCTGCCCTACATCGTGGTGCTCACGAACCCCACGACGGGCGGCGTAACCGCTTCCTACGCCATGCTCGGCGACGTGCATATCGCGGAGCCCGGCGCTCTGATCGGCTTTGCCGGCGCGCGCGTCATCGAGCAGACCATCCGCGAGAAGCTTCCCGAGGGCTTCCAGCGCGCTGAATATCTGCGCGACCACGGCATGGTGGACATGGTTCTCCATCGCAAGGAGATCCGCCCCACCGTGTCGCGACTCTGCCGCCTGCTGATGAAGCGCGAAGCCGCGTAATCTGCCAACTCGTTTCGTTTGTCGCATTTTCTTCACGCGAACCGGGGACCACTTCGCTTGAAAATGCTCGATGTCCGGTTCTAGAGGGCCTGATGCGCACATCGGAAGCCTATCTCGAACGCTTTCTCGCTTTGCATCCGAAGCTGATCGATCTCAGCCTCGGGCGCACCGAGCGCTTGCTCGCGAAACTCGGCAACCCGGAGGCGCGCCTGCCGCCGGTGTTCCATGTCGCGGGCACGAATGGCAAGGGCTCGACCATCGCCTTCCTGCGCGCCATGCTGGAGGCGGCGGGCAAGCGCGTGAATGTCTATACCTCGCCGCATCTTGTGCGCTTTCACGAGCGCATTCGTCTTGGCGGCACGCTCGTCAGCGAGGCGGAACTGGTGGCGGCATTCGAGCGGGTGGAAGCCGCGAATGCCGGTGAGCCCATCACGTTCTTCGAGATCACCACCGCTGTCGGCTTCGATCTCTTCGCCCGCTCACCGGCCGATGCCTTGCTGCTGGAAGTGGGCCTCGGCGGAAGGTTCGACTCCACGAACGTGATTGCGAAACCGGCAGTCAGCGTCATCACGCCCATCTCGATGGATCATCGCGAATTCCTGGGCGATACCTTGGAAAAGATCGCCTTCGAGAAGGCCGGCATCATCAAGCGGGGCAGCCCGCTGGTGATTGCCCAGCAGGATGAGCGTGCGGTGCAGGTCTGTCTGGAAGTGGCGGAGAAGCTGCGCGTGGAGGCATTCGTTGGCGGGCAGGATTTCCAGGCCTTCGAGGAGAATGGCCGGCTCGTCTATCAGGATCAGGATGCGCTGCTCGATCTGCCGCTGCCGCGCCTGCTGGGTCGGCACCAGCATGGCAATGCCGCCACAGCGATTGCCGCTCTGCGGCGTGTCTTCGGCGAGAGCATACCAGTTTCGGCGATTGAAACCGGGTTGCAGAATGTCGAATGGCCCGCGCGTTTCCAGCGGCTCACCGGCGCGCTGACGAAGCTCGCACCGGCTGGCAGCGAGCTCTGGCTCGACGGCGCGCATAATGCCGATGGCGCAAATGTCCTCGCGGAGACCCTCGCTTCGCTGGAGGAGAGAAGCCCGCGCCCGCTGATCCTCATCATGGCGACCATGGCACGGAAAAACCCGAAGGAATTGCTGCCGCCCTTCTTGGGGCTGGTACAGGAATTCTACGCGGCCCGCTTTGATCAGGATGGCGCGCGCCCGGCGGCCGAACTGATGGCAGAGGCCCGCGCCCAGGGCCTGCTTGCCGCTTCGGCCGGCACGGTGGAGGAAACCTTGCGCTTCCTCTCGGCGAGGGACTGGCCCACGCCGCCGCGCATCGTCATTGGCGGCTCGCTCTATCTCGCGGGCGAGGTGCTCGCGGCGGATGGCTCCCTGCCGAAATGAAGCGGCCCGCATTCCAGGCGCGGGCCTAGACTTCTGCCGGCAAAGGAAGGCTCAGGCAAAGGAAAGCTCAGGCCGAGGCCTGGATCCACTTCACGAGATCGCCCTTCGAGCCCGCACCCACCTTGGTGGCCGCAAGCTTGCCACCCTTGAAGAGCATCAGCGTGGGAATGGAGCGGATGCCATATTGCGCGGCGACATCCTGGTTCTCGTCCACATTGACCTTGGCGATCTTCACCTTGCCGGCCATCTCCACCGCGATCTCCTCGAGCGCCGGGGCGATCATGCGGCAGGGACCGCACCACGGCGCCCAGAAATCGACGACAACCGGTTCCGCGGAATTGAGAACGTCCGTCGAGAAGCTCTTGTCGGTGACGGCGTGGGTATTCGTGCCCATGGGTCTGGTTCCTGACTTCTGTGAATGGAAACGGATGTCGGCGAACGTAGTGACCGAGAGTGCCGGAATCAAGGCAGCTGCAGCCCCGCTCACAAGCTGGTGAAGGCCGCGTCAAGCTGCGAATCGACAAGCGCCTCGACGCGCCGCAGGCGGGGCCAGCCAAGATGGCAGCGCACCTCGGTGACGCCGAACAGATCGGCCAGCAAGGCGCGGTAGAGCGCCATCTGCGTGAGAACCTTGGAATCGGGGCCATCCGGCGGGCGAAAGCCGGTCTTGAAATCCAGAAGCTCGATCGCGCCACCCCGCCAGCGCAACCGATCAATGCGAGCGGGCACGAAGCGCCTTTCGCCGGAAGGCAGGCGGACATGGCCGGCCAGCGCGACCTCGGCCCGCCAATCGGCGGTGAGGAAAGGCGCGAATTCCGGGTGCGCAAAGAGCGAGAGCACTTCATCCACCAGCTTGGCCTCGCGATCTCTGGCACCATCGCCGAATTCCTGCCGCAGCAGATCGAGCGCCAGCGATCGCCGCTCGTTCTGCGAAAAACGCGGCAGGAACTGGAGCAGGCGATGGATGAAGATGCCCTCGCGCCGGGCATCGGCCCGCTGGTCTGGCGTGGCAAGGCCAGGTTCGCGCGTGGCAGTGACCGCATGGCTCGGCACGACCAGGGCCGGCCTGGTTTCGCTTGCCAGCCTCTCGAGCACCCAATCCGGGGCAGGGAATGCCGGGCGAGGCAGCTTCTTGGCCGGGCGTTCCGGACGCTGGTCGCGCGGCCTCGGTGGCCAGCGCAGGGCGGTCACTGTGCCATCCTGGCCGGTGAGGCGCTGGACGAGGTTCTTGCGTTCTGAAAGGCCCGCGGCCACGAGCGCGTGCCATGGCCATTCCTCCACGGGCTTGTCATTGGGGGGGGCGTCCACGGGCCGGGGATTGGTGCCCTTCGCCAGATGGCCCGTGACATAGAGCCGCTCGCGCGCCCGGGTGAGGCCGACATAGAGAAGCCGGCGATATTCCTCGTATTGCCGGGCCTTCCGGTTCTGACGCTCCAGGGCCAGCGGCTCGGCTTCATCCTCCTTGCGCGCGGTCCAGAGAAAGAAGCGCCCGGATGGGCCCTTCTCCTCGCGGATATTCGTGTCCTTCCCGTCGGATGGCGCGATGCCGGCCTCGGTGAGGAACACGATGGGTGCCTCGAGCCCCTTTGCGCCATGGACGGTCATGATGCGGACGCGATCGCCCCCCGCCTCGGGATCGCGCTTGATCTCGTGCGAGCGGGCCTCCTGCGCGGCGAGGAACAGGGCCAGCGAGGCGGGGTGGCGCTCCTCGAAGGCAAGGGCATCGGTGAGGAAGGCGTCGAGCGCATCCGCCGCATCCGCCCCCAGCCGCTTCATCAGGGCCATGCGGCCGGAAAGGCCTGCCCGGGCCGGGCATTCTTCCAGCAGCAGCCGGGCGAAGAAATCATGCGGGCTCGTGTCGAGCGCCCGCGCCTCGTAGCGGGAAAGGGCGGAATCGATCCGGGCGAGAACCGCGTCTTCGCCGGCGCGCCGCGCGATCTCTGCCCGCAGGCTGCCCTCCCGTGGCCGGCAGAGGCGCTCCAGCGCGGGCTCGTCGAGGCCGAAGAGCGGCGTTTTCAGCGCCGTCGCCAAGGTCAGGTCATCCAGCGGCAGCAGGGCGGCCTGCGCGATGGCCAGCAGGTCGCGCACGCCGATCTCGCTCTGGATGTTGATGCGGTCCGCACCAGCCACCGGCACGCCCGCCGCCGAGAGCGCCCGCATCAGATGGGCGAAGAACGAGCCGCGCGTGCGCACGAGAATGAGGATATCCCCCGGCCGGATGGGCTCGCCTGTCACATGGCTTGTTTCGCCATCGCGCAACCAGCCCGCGATTCCGCGGGCGATGCGATCGGCGAGGCGCTGTTCGGGATGGGACAGATCACCATCGGCCTTCGCCTCCAGCGCCCAGCATTCCACCAGCCCGGGCCGCAACGGAAAGGCCGCATGGTGGGTTTCGGCGATCCCCGTGCTGGTGAGGCCCAGCCGGCGCCGCGGATCGGCGAACACCGCATCCACCGCCTCCAGCACCTCTTCCGCCGAGCGGAACGAGACGTTGAGCTGCACGGGATCAGCCACGAGATTGGGGCGCGCGATGATCCTGCGGGCGAATTTCACGCGCCGTTCCTCGAAGACCCGCGGCTCGGCCCCCTGGAAGGAGAAGATCGACTGTTTCTGGTCGCCCACGACGAAAAGGCTGCGCGGGCGGTTCACCTGTCCCTCGCCGGAGAAGAAATCATCCGCGAGTTGCCCCACGATGTCCCACATGGCCGAGGACGTATCCTGCGCCTCATCGACCAGGATATGCTCGATCGCGGCATCGAGCTTCAGCATCACCCAGGAGGCATGGCCCGACAGGAGCAGCCGGCGCAGGCGGTCGATGAGATCGTCGAAATCCAGCGCCCTGCGCTCGGCCTTCAACGCCTGGTAGGCGACCAGCATGGCGCGGCTGAAATCACCCAGTGCGCGGGATTGCCGGGCCGTGCGCAGGGAGCGGCGGTTGGCCACGAAGGTCACCGCCTGCTGCGTCCAGTCGGCAACGAACCGTTCGAGGCCGGGAATGGCATCCATGATTGTCCTGGGAACGGCAGGCTTGCGTGCGGTCAAATCCTTTCTCAGCACGAAATCCAGGGCATGTTGCAGTCGCAAGGGGCCCGAGCCCCGCGCGTAGCCATCCAGCCTCCGAGCGGCATCGATCGCTTGCCTGCCTGCCCCTTTCGCCGTCTGGATCGCTGCGGCGAATGCCTGCGCCTCCTGCGAGGAAGGCAGCGAATCGAGAAGGCGCTCCTCCAATGTGCGTTCGTCGAGATCGACCGAACAACCGAGCACGCGCTCGAGTTCCACATCAAGCCTCTCGGGCGGGGCCAGTTCGCCTTCCCTGGAAAGCTTTCGCCAGGCGCGCATGCCCGCTTCCGCCGCCGGGCCGAAGGTTTGCGTGGTCAGCACATCGGTGAGCGTCGCGAAACTCTGCGCGAGGCGCGAGCGTGGCTTGCGGGTCGCTTCCAGCACCACCTGCCGGCGCGCCTCCTCGCAAAGGCTCGCATGTTCGGCATCATCCAGCACCGTGAAATTGACCGGCACCCCGGATTCCACGGGCAGGAGGTGCAGCAGCCTTTCCGCAAAGGCATGGATGGTCTGGATCTTCAGGCCACCGGGTGTTTCCACAGCTTCCGCGAAAAGCTGGCGGGCGCGCGCCTCGCAGGCGCGGTGCTGGGCCGCACTCGCATCCTTGCCCAGCAATTCGCCGATGCTCTCGCGCAAGGCGGGCGCGCTGGCCGAGACCCAAAGGGAAAGCGTGTCGAAGATGCGGCCCTGCATTTCCGCTGCCGCTGCCTTGGTGAAGGTGAGGCAGAGGATGCGGTCGGGCGGCACGCCCTCCAGCAGCAGGCGCAGCACGCGATCGCGCAGCAGTGAGGTCTTCCCCGCGCCGGCATTGGCCGCCACCCACGCGCTTTCCTTCGGCTGGATGGCAAGCCAGCGGCGGCGCTTCAGTTCTTCGGAGATGATGGGCTGCTCGGTCACGCCTCGTCTCCGCCCTCGTCCCGCGCTCCGGTGATCGACCATTCGCCCAGCCGGGCGAGATGATCGTAATGCCCCTCCTCCCCGCGATTGCGCTTGGGTCTCAGGGTCGCGTCATAGCCCTTCTGGCCCATTGCCAGCGAATCAAGTTCCGCGACCAGGCGAGGCAGGATGGCCTCCACCAATGCCGCAAAATCGGCGGGTGCCTTGTCGGCATGCACCGGAAGCACGGGCTGCCGGCCCCCGATCGGCAGGTAGGCGATGCCGGAGACACCGGCGATATCGGGCAGCCCCGCGAAGGCCCTGTCCTGCAGCAGGCGGGCCGTCAGCGTGAGCTGCGGGGATGAGTGGGTCTCGATCGCCGACCAGTTCGGCGGCACGCCGGTCTTGTAATCCACGATCCGGGCGAAGCCCCGCGCATCGATCTCGACGCGATCGGCCTTGCCGGTGAGCGTCAGCCGCGCGCCGGAGGGCAGATGCAGGACCTTCTCGGCGCGCGCCTCCGGGATGACGAGCTGCGCGCGCGCCCGCGCCTCGGCCTCATAGGCCAGGAAGCCCGGCAGCATGGCTTCGAAGGCGCGCTCCCAGAAGAGCTTCAGTTCGGGCTCCGAGGCGAGCATCCGCAGCTCGTCGGCAGCCATCGCGCGCAGCCGCTGCGCGGCCTGCTCGGCATCGGGGGCGGGAAGCTCCCTCGTGAAGCGTTCGAGCACGCGATGCAGGATCGTGCCGCGATCCCGCGCATCCGGCGGCGGATCGATGGCCCCCAGCGGTTCGAGTTGAAGGATGCGCCGGGCATAAAGCGCATAGGGATCGGCAAAGAGCGTTTCGACCTCGGTGATGCTGATGCGCTGAGGAATGCGCCGCCCCCCGGGCACCGGTCGCGGCGGCGGGGCTGGCACACGCGCCCCGGGATCATCCAGCGCGCGCAAGGCCTTGAGGCAGGCTTCGCCCCGCGCCACCACCTCGCCCTTCCACATATCCGGCCCGGCAAAGGCTGCGAGCCGCAGCAGGAAGCGCGAGGGCAGGCTCGGCGCCGTGCCCACCCTTTTCGCGCGGGTCAGCACGAGATCCGGCGTGCCGGCAAGCATCGTCACGTCATGCGCGGCCTGGCCGATGCGGCGCTCGCCGGGCTGAATGCCGAGCCCGAGGCGCATCGAGCGGTTCAGGAACGGATCGCCCGCCACCGCCGGCGGTACGGAGCCCTCATTGAGGCCGCCAAGAATGACGCGATCGGCGTGCATGAGGCGCGCTTCGAGAAAGCCGAGGATGCGCGCCCTCGCACCCCTTGGCTGCTCCGGTGGCATGGGCGTGGCGCCGAGGCGCTGCTCGATCAGCGCGAGGAACTCGCTTGACGTCACGCGCAGGTCTTTGCCGAAGCGGATCAGCGTCTCGAGGGCATCTTCCAGCTTTTCTGCGCCGGAAAAGGCCTCGTTGAGCGCCTGGGATACATCATCGATGGTCGCACGGAGATCTCGCACCATATCCGCCAGCGGGCGGGTGCCGGCTTGCGGAAGGACGGGCGCGAAGGCCCGGTCGAGCGTGGCGGCAAGGGTGGCGAGCGGTTCGAGTTCCTCGCGCGTCGCGGGCTTGCCCCAGGGCCAGAGGGGCGGCTGGCCCTCCATCACCGCACGCACGCGCCCGGCCCAGGGCAGAGCCGGATCGAACCGATGTTGCCGGGCGACAACAATCTCCAGCCGATGGACGAGGCTGCGCAGTTCCTCGAATTCGAACCCGAAGCGGCTTGCGGGGTGCCGCAACAGGGCCAGAAGCTCCGCCGAGCGGCCGCCTTCCGCCGCGGCAAGGAACAGCCTTGCGAAGAGCCCCGCCTCGCTGCTGGCCAGCGTCGCACCATCCGAGATATCCGGCGTGATGCCGAAGGTTTCGAGTTCCAGCGCCACGCGCCGGGCGAGCGCGCGGTCGGCGGTGACGAGTGCCGCCTGCGCATCCGGCTTTTCCAGCGTCTGACGCATCAGGATGGCGATCAGCCGGGCCTCCTCGCGCTCGTCATGCGCTTCGGCCAGCGTGATGCCGTCGAGAGCCTTGGCGATGGGCACATGGGCGCGGGTCTCGAGCCAGCGCGCGGAGGTTTCAGCCGGGCGCATGGCCTCGGAAAGCAATGCGTTGCGCGCCGCCAGCGCCGAGGGTTCCTGCCCCAGCGGCCGCACATCCTCCCGGTTGATGCCCAGCAGCGCGAGCGTGCGCTTCAGAACCGCCTGCGGATGCGCGAAACGCGTCGGCAATCGCGCCTCATCCGAGCCCACCAGCGCCCAGGATTGCGCATCGAGCCGCTGGTCGAGCCCCGGCAGGATCACCGCCCCCTGATCGAGCCGCCTCACCACGCGCATCAGCTCGGCCGTGGCGCGCACCGAGCCGGTGGAGCCGGCAACGAGGACGGGCCGGCCCTGCTCCTGCCGCGCGAGGCGCCGCGCCTCCTGCCGGATGCGCCGCAGGCGCGCGGCCATCTCGTCTTCCACCGAAAGCCGGGCGCAGATCTCCGGCCAGTCACGCGCCGCCACGCTGAGGAAGTCGCGGGTGAGCGACCAGTAATCGTCAAACCGGGAGGGATCATATTCATCCGGCGTGATGGTGGCGAGACGCGCGAGATCCTGCCCCTCGATCGCCATTTCGTCGATCAGCCGCCCCAGCGCCTCGGCGAGGTGGAGCGTTTCCGCCAGCGCGGGAGGTGGCGCATTCTCGCCATCCGCCCGGCGACGCTCGACAATCCGCGCCTGCCATTCCGCCACGGCCGGCCGCAGGCGGAAGGCGCGCTCCAGCGGGGTGATGCGGCGATTCTCGCCCGCGATGAACCCGTCATCACCTGCCTCGGCGAGCAGTTGTTCGAGGGCATCGCCCGGCTCGGCCAGAGGGCGGATTTCCGGCAGCACCACCGATTGCCGCCCCCCCACCGCAAGAAAAGCCTGCTGGAAGGCAAGGCCCGCGCGCCGGGTCGGCACGTAGAGGTCGAGATCCGCGAGGTGGAACGGGTCGCTCTGTGAACCGAGCGGAAACAGATGGCCCGCGAGCAGGGCCTCCACCGTGACGCGCGCAAAATCGAGCCCCGGCGGCACCGTGAAGACATTGGGCCGCGCACGAGCCATGCCACGCGCCTCTCAGAAAACGCCGAGGCGCAAGGCGGCTTCCGCCTGGACCAGCGCATCCGGCGTCCCCACATGCATGAAGAGCCCGTCGAGCCTCATTCCGTAAAGCCGCCCCGCCTCCTGCGCCTCATCGAAGAGGCGGTTGAGCGAAAAAACCTCCGGGCGATCCGCGAGGAGTGCTGGCTTCAGGATCGCCACGCCGCAATAGGCGAAGGGCACCACCTCATGGCGGCCGGCGCGTTCGAGCCTTCCATCCTGCAGCAGGCGGAAATCGCCGCGATTGCCCCAGCCGATCGTTGTCACCGTGGGCGCGACCATCAACAGGATATCCATCCGTTCCGGGTCGAAATGCTCCATCATCCGCAAGAGGTTCGAGCGGGGTCCATCGAGCCAGATCGTATCGGCATTGAGGCAGAAGAAGGGTGACTTGCCGAGCATCGGCAGAGCCTTTCTCACGCCGCCCCCCGAATCGAGCAGGGCCGCCCGCTCGTCCGAGATCAGGATCTTCGGCGCGACGCGGGCCGCGCAATGCGCCTCGATCTGCTCGGCGAGATAATGAACATTGACGATGACGGTTTCGATTCCGGCCTCGACGAGCTGGTCGAGATTATGGTCGAGCAGGGTCTTTCCGCCCGCGCGGATCAGCGGTTTCGGGCGGTCATCCGTCAGCGGGCGCATCCGCGTGCCGAGACCCGCCGCCAGCAGCATCGCGTGGGTGATCCGCATCGTTCCGTGCATGCATCGCCTCGGGAGGGGGCGCGAATCCGGGAAGGTTCACTTCATACCACCTCCTCAGCTTTGCCAAGGCCGGATGCGCAAGGCAACGCTTGAGATAGGTCTCCACGCGCGGCAGATGCTTCATATAGGCCGGCTTGCCATCACGCCGGTCGAGGCGGATGAAGATGCCGAGGATCTTGGTCGCGCGCTGGGCGCCGAGCAGGGCATAGGCGGCCGTGAAGCCTGCGACATCGAAAGCCGGTTCGGCCATGCGCCGGGCGCGGACATAGGCCGCGATCAACTGCAATTCGAGCGCCTCCGGCACCGTGACGCGCGCATCCTGCGTCAGCGAGACGACATCATAGGCCGGATGACCAAGCACGCAATCCTGATAGTCGATCAGCCCCACCTTGCGGTGCCCCTCGCGTTCCGCGAGCCAGATGAGGTTGGGCGAATGGAAATCGCGCAAGGTCCAGGTCTTCGGGCCCGATACCACTGGTTCCAGCGCCGAAACCCATTGATCCACGAAGGAGAGGCGCACGCTGGCATTGGGCGAGCGCTTTGCGGCATAGGGAAAGTACCAGTCGAGCAGCAGTTCCGCCTCGATGGTCAGCGCCTCGAGATCATAACCCTGAAGCTTGTGCTGCTGGCCCGGCTCGACAGGCAGGATCGCGGGCAGTTTGCGCCCATGGAGCGCTGCCAGCATCTCCACCGCCGCCCGGTAGCGCTCGGGGATCGGGCCATTCGCGTCGACGACCTCTTCCAGGCCCAGATCCTCGATGACGAGCAGGCCGGCATCCAGCTCAGCGCCATAGATTTCCGGCGCGGAGAAACCCTCGCGCCGAAGCGCCTCGCCCACCGCCACGAAGGCGTGGACGCTTTCGGCCAGATGCACGAGTGTCGAATAGGGCTTGCCGAGGCGGATCGGCGGGCCATCCGGGCGGCGCGGCGCGATCATCAGAATGCCCTTGCGGCCCGTGGCCTCGTCAGTCAGCCTCTCATAGGCGCGGACGGAGGCATCCCCCAGCATGTAGTCGCGGCGCGCCTCGCCGAAGCCGGAGCGGTCGAGCACGGCCTGGATCTGCCGCGCGCGGGCCAAGCGCCCCGCAAAACTGCCATGGCCCGTCAGGGTGAGCCGGCGGCCGGCTCCGGTGGGGCCGGTTGTGGCGAGATGCACCTCAAGGCGATCCGTCGCCAGGATTTCGCCGGCGCGCTCGGCCCATTCCACCAGAACCAGCGCGTTTTCGGCCGCATCCTCCCAGCCGAGTTCGGCCAGCTCGGCAGGGTCTGCGATGCGATAGAGATCCGCATGGACGATGTTGAAGTGCGGGCCCTCATAGGTCTGCAGCAGGGTGTAGGTGGGGCTCGGCACCTCGGCTTCGGGATCCCCCAGAACGGACCGGATCAAGGCGCGGACAAAGGTCGTCTTTCCCGCGCCGAGATCACCGCCGAGCGTCACGAGATCGCCGGCGCGCAACTCGCCCGCGAGCCGCGTCGCCGCCTGGATGGTCGCCGCCTCGTCCGGCAGGTCGATCACCCATTGCGCTGGCCCGTTCATGCCGAAAGCCGTCCGCTTTGTGTCTCGACGGGGCCCAGATCGGGCAATGTGACAATTGTCACCTGCCCGCCGCGCGGATCATCCGCGAAGGCAATGCTGCCGCGATGGAGCTGAACCAGCGCTCGCGCCATGGAATAGCGCAGCGCATTCTGCCGCTCGATGCCCGGTTGGCCAGCCATGTCACCGAGGCCGGGGCCGCGCCCGGAATCCGAGACCTCGATCAGCGTCCGGCTGCCCTCGCGCCGCACCGCGAGGCGCACGGTGTCGCCGGTCGCGGAATAGGAGACGGCGTTGGCGATGAGGTTGAACAGGATATGCGTCACACGTTTCGGGTCCGCGACGATGGGGGGCAGGTCATTGGCCATGTTGAGCGCCACGCGCACCCTGGCCTCACCGAGCCGGTCCTTCAGGCCCTCCATCGCATCCTGGATGGCCCGCGCCATATCCACGGGCTCCAGGGCGAGTTCGATCGATCGTTCCTCGACGCTGGCAAGGTCGAGGATGTCATCGGTCAGCGCGAGCACGGCGTCGGCGGCCTGAGCGAGCGTCTGCGCATAGCCCTGCTGACGCTCGCTGAGCGGCCCGAACACGCCGCCTGCCAAGGCCTGCGCATTGCCCACCACCACCTGCAGCGGCGAACGCAATTCGAAGGACACCGAGCGGATGAACTGCGTGCGCAGGCGCGCGGCATCTTCCAGCGCCTGATTGTGCTCGCGCAGGCGCTTTTCGGCCTCGACCGTGTCGGTCACGTCACTTGCGGCCACGAGGGTCGCGCGGTCGGGCAGCGGGGTCGTCGTCACGATCAGGGTCCGGCCCTCCGCGGTCACCACCTCGGCCTGTTGCTCGGAACGCGCATCGGCGAGACTGCAGACCTGCGCCGCGATTTCCTGCCACAGGCGCGAAAGCCCTGCCTCGCCGGCGCGGGCGACCTCCTCAATGTGCGGATTGCCCTGCAGAACCTCTGGCTGCATGCGCCAGAGCCGGGCGAAGGCGGGGTTCGAGAGTTGCAGGCAGCCATCGGAACCAAATACCGCCACACCTTCGGAGAGCGCCATCAGCGTCTCCCATTGGGCATCCTTGAGGCGATCATAGGAGGCGGCGAGCGTGAAGCGCTCGGTCTCGTCCTCGAACAGGTAGGTGACGCCGCCTTGCGGATTGGGCGAGATCACCACCCGCAGGGCCCGGCCATTCGGAAGCACCCAGGCATGGGTGACACTTTCAATATTCGCGAATTGCGCGAGGAGTTCCGATTTCCAGGCCTTGTAATCCGTGGCCTCGGGCAGGCGCCCGTTGAGGCGCAAACGATCAAGGATCTCGCCATTGGTCGGCTCGGTCGCGAGATAGGCCGCGTCAAGCGCGAAGAGATCGCGGAATGCCTTGTTGGAATAGGTCAGTTGCTGGCGCGGATCGAACATCGCGACGGCGGTGGGCAATTCATCCAGCGTGCGGACATGCGCATCCATCTGGCGCCCCAGCGCCTCGCGCGCCGCCTCCAGATCGGTGATGTCCAGGGCAAAGCCGCCGCCACCCTGCTCGCCACGCACTTCCACGACATCCAGCCGGCGGCGTTCTCCCGCCAGGACAGCGGTCAGCCCGCCGCGGAACTGGCCGCGGCGCCCGGTCTCCTCGCGGATGGCCGCACGATCCGCGCTGTCAAGCAGTTCCACCTGCCGTTCGAGCACTTCGGTATCGTTGCGGGCATCCACCGCACGCGTATAGGCCGCGTTGATCCAGAGCAGCCGGCCCGCCGCGTCGCGTAGCCAGGCAGGCTGGGGAATGGCATCCAGCATGCCGCGCATCTGGGAGAACATCCGGTCGAGTGCCCGGCGCTCATCCTGAAGCTTCGCGATCTGAAGGCCCTCGCCCCGCAGCAGGCGGATGACCATGATCGCGCGCCCCGCGACCGGGCGTCCCTCGATCTCGACGCGTTCCCCGCGCAGGGTGCGCAAGGTGGTGCTGAAGGAATGCCCCTCCTGCCGCAGCCGGAAGGCATCGCGTTCGAGGTTCTGCGCATCCTCGGTAGTGAGCCATTCCGAGAAGGCCAGCACGCGCGAACTCGCATTGGCCTCGAGCAGAACGCCGGGATCACCTTCGATCTCGGGCTCGCCGGAAGGACCGCCCCACGCGATCATGATCTGCCGGTCGGCGGCGAGGAAGGTCGCGAGCCGTGTCGCCTGTCCCTGCGCCTCATGCAGGGCGCGCGTGGCCTCCACGGCATGATCGCTCCAGGCCTTGCGCGCGCGGATATGCAGGATGGAAATGAAGGTCGCATAGATCGCCACGACCATCAGCGCGAAGGAGAGCGCCACCGCGGCGCTGGTGAGATCCAGCCGGTTGTTCGAGAGGCCGGACAGGCGCAGGCCCGTCGCCGCATCCGGGATGGCGAAGGCTTGAGCGGGAAGGGCCATCAGCAGCGGACCGGCGCTGGCCAGCCGGCGCGCGAAAACGCCCGACATTCCGCGCTGCGCAGACGCCTCATGCATGCCCCGGTATCCCCTTCGCGTTCATCCGCCCAAAAACGCGAGACCAGGAAGCGAATCAATTTCAGCGCCCCAATGACGGGCACTTTAAGCAGGAGGAGAGTCCGGCTGGAAGAGGTTAGCAAACAATTAACGCGCCCGTTTTGAGGCGGGCGCGTCGAGAAATTTTTTCATGGTCTCACGCTGCGGGAGCCAGCGCGGGATCAATAGCGGTAATGATCCGGCTTGTAGGGGCCCTGCTCCGGAACGCCGATGTAATCGGCCTGTTCCTTCGACATCCTCGTGAGCTTGACACCAAGCTTCTCGAGGTGGAGCGCCGCGACCTTCTCGTCGAGGAATTTCGGCAGGGTGTAGACCTTGTTCTGGTACTTGCCGTTACCACGGTTCTGCCAGAGTTCGATCTGCGCGAGCGTCTGGTTCGAGAAGGACGAGGACATCACGAAAGAGGGATGACCCATCGCGTTGCCGAGGTTCACGAGGCGCCCCTCCGACAGCAGGATGATGCGGTTACCCTTCGGAAACTCGATCTCGTCCACCTGCGGCTTGATATTCGTCCACTTGAAGTTCTTCAGGCCCGAAACCTGGATCTCGTTGTCGAAGTGGCCGATATTGCAGACGATGGCGCGATCCTTCATCTGCCGCATGTGGTCAACGGTGATGATGTCCTTGTTGCCGGTGGCGGTGACATAGATGTCGGCGCGTGGCAGCGCATCCTCGATGGTTGCCACTTCATAGCCTTCCATCGCAGCCTGAAGCGCGCAGATCGGATCGACTTCCGAAACAATCACGCGGGCGCCCGCCTGGCGCAGCGAAGCCGACGAGCCCTTGCCCACATCGCCGAAGCCCGCGACGAAGGCGACCTTGCCGGCCATCATTACGTCTGTGCCGCGGCGCAGTGCGTCCACGAGCGATTCACGGCAGCCATAGAGGTTGTCGAATTTCGACTTCGTGACCGAGTCGTTCACGTTGATTGCCGGGAACAGGAGCTTGCCCTCTTCCGCGAGCTTGTAGAGGCGATGCACGCCCGTGGTGGTTTCTTCCGAAACGCCGCGGATCGACTTCGCGACCTCCGCGAACCAGCCCTTCGGCTTTACGGCGAGGAGCTTCTTGATGAGGTTGAAGAAGATCACTTCCTCTTCCGAACCCGGCTTCTCCAGGAAGGCCACATCGCCCTGTTCGGCCCTGAGGCCGTAATGCACGAGCATGGTGGCATCGCCGCCATCATCGAGGATCATGTTTGGCACAAGGGTTTCGCCGTTCTTCGCGCCCTGCCAGTCGAAGAGCTTGGCGGTGAATTCCCAATACTCTTCCAGTGTCTCTCCCTTGTAGGCGAAGACCGGGATGCCCGCAGCCGCGATGGCCGCAGCGGCATGGTCCTGCGTGGAGAAAATGTTGCACGACACCCAGCGCACTTCCGCGCCAAGCGCGACGAGGGTCTCGATCAGCACGGCGGTCTGGATGGTCATGTGCAGCGAACCGGCGATGCGCGCGCCCTTCAGCGGCTGCTGCGGGCCGTATTCCACGCGGATGGCCATCAGGCCCGGCATTTCGGTTTCGGCGAGTTCGATTTCCTTGCGACCGAAGGCGGCCAGGCCCATGTCGCGGACGAAGTAATCGTGTTGCATCGAAGTTCCTCGGATGACGGCGCGAAAACCGCGCACGACGCGCCGCAGGCCCCTGCCCGCGCGCGGCCAGGGGCCCTATAGCAGAGCCTCGAAGGCTAGGCAATAAAGACATAAAGATTTCTTTATATGCCTTGAGCCGGCTATTCCTTGAGCCGGTCTTGGGCGGGCGATTCGCGCTTGCCTTTATTCATCCTCGCCGAAGCGGCTCGCCAGCAGGGCGGAGAGCGCGTCGAGCGCTTCGCGCGCCTGCGCGCCAGTGGCCTGCACCGTGATGGTCGTGCCCTGCGCCGCCGCGAGCGTCAGCAGGCCCATGATGGAGGTGCCGCCGACCGTCTCCCCGCAGCGCGTGACGCTCACCTCGGCATCGAACTTCTCGCAGCACTGCACGAACTTCGCGGAGGCGCGGGCATGCAGCCCCTTCCGATTGATCACCGGCAATTCCCGTGCGAGCGCCCCGGCGATGACCGGCGGCGGCGGACAGGGAAGCTCGGTGCCGTCCATCTTATTTTCCTGCGAGGATGTGGCTGGCGACATTGATGTATTTGCGACCGGCATCCTGCGCCTGAACCACCACTTCCGCAAGCGGCAGGCTTTCGCGCACTTTCGCGAGCTTTACCAGCATGGGCAGGTTGATGCCGGCGACGACCTCGACATTCTCGCCGTTCATCGCCGAAATCGCAAGGTTGGACGGCGTGCCGCCGAACATATCCGTCAGCACCACGACGCCCGAGCCGGTATCGACATCATGGATGGCGCCGATGATCTCCTGCCGGCGCGCATCCATGTCGTCATCCGGCCCGATGCAGACCACCGCGAGCTGGGTTTGCTTGCCGACCACATGTTCCATTGCCGCGCGAAACTCCGTCGCGAGCTGGCCGTGGCTGACCAAAACCAATCCGATCATTCAAGATCCTGACTGTTCGCCTGAGCCGTTACGCGGATATCGCCCGCGCCCGGAATGTCGCTTCGCCAGCGCCTGGCCCAGCCAGAGGGACTGGAGGGGACAGAAGCCGCGAAGGCGGCCGCACGAGCGGCAATCTGCTCATTTATGGTGTCAGCGCCGCAACAACAAGAGGAAACAAGCGTTGCGCCTGCGGTTGTTCCCCGGTCGTGATGCGGTTGAGGAACAATCCCGGCAACCGCTCCACCGAGTTCCGTGCCGGTTCGGCCGGCCCGGCGGGGTCCAGCGCGATCTCCAGCAGCAGCTGCGCCTCCGGCCGATGCGGGACCGGCAGGATACCCGTGCCGCGCCGCTCGATCAGCCCGGCAATCGCCGGATGGGGCAGCACGAGTATATGTCCTTCCTCGGCCACGAGGCCAACGCGATCATCACCCACGAGCGCACTCGGCAAGCCATGCGCGATCCCCTCCGCGATGAGCGCCTCGGCCAGATGCGATTTTCCGGCCCGGGACCGCCCGGAAATCAGCAATCCGACATCGCCGATCACCAGAGCGGTGGCATGAACATAGAGGGGATCGCTTCGCGTGCCCTTCATCGGGCGCCCGTGAAGGCGGGCAGGGTGACGATGAAGCGGGCGCCGCCGCTGGCACCCTCGGCGCCCGGCCGGTTCTCGGCCCGCAACGTGCCGCCATGCGCCTCCACGATCTGCCGGGAAATGGCGAGGCCCAGGCCGGAATGCTGCCCGAATCCCTGATCCGGCCGGTCCGTGTAGAAGCGCTCGAAGATGCGCTCGAGCGCGTGATCGGGAATCCCCGGCCCCTCGTCCTCGACCACCACCTCCACCCTTCCGCCCCGCCGCCGGGCCGTGACGGTAACCACGCCACCGGGCGGAGAGAACGAGAGCGCATTCTCGATGAGATTGTCGAAGACCTGCACCAGCCGGTTGTCATGCCCACGCACCATCAGGCCGCGCGCGGGCCTTTCCTCGGGCACGAGCACCAGCTCCACGCGATGCTGGCCCTCGTCGGCCACCTCCTGCCGCATATCCACATGGGTGCGCAGCAGGGCCCCGATATCGACCGGCTCGGCCTCGCTGCGCTGCAATTCGGCATCGAGGCGGGAGGCATCCGAAATGTCGGTGATGAGGCGGTCCAGGCGCTTCACGTCGTGCAGGATGACGGCGAGCAGACGCTCCCGGCTTTCCGGGTTGCGGGCCAGCGGCAGCGTCTCCACCGCGCTGCGGAGGGATGTCAGCGGGTTCTTCAACTCGTGGCTCACATCCGCCGCGAAACGCTCGATCGCATCGATGCGGTGGTAGAGCACGTTCGTCATCTCGCGCAGCGACAGCGACAGCTGCCCGATCTCATCCGAACGATCGGAGAAATCGGGGATCTCGTGGCGGGCACGAATGCCGCGGCGAACGCGATCCGCCGCTTCCGAAAGCTTGCGCACGGGCTCGGCGATGGTCCCCGCGAGCATGGCCGAGAGTAGCAGCATCACGACCGCGGCGATCAGGAAGACGGTCACGAAATCGCTCCGCTCCTCGGCGATGATGCGATCGACGTCGCCCTCCTGCGTCGAGAGCAGCAGGACGCCGCGCACATGCCCCGCCTGCTGGATCGGCGCTGCCGCATAAACCAGCGTCTGGCCCTCCGTGGACACACGCACGACCGAACTCGCGAGGCCCTGCAGGGCCCGCTGGACTTCCTGGAACTGGCGGGGGCCGGGGCCCTCTTCCGGCGGGGAAAGGTCGACGCGGCCGAAGCGCTGCTTCACGGTGTTCCAGGTGCGCGAGAAGAGGGTCTGCTCCTCATCGCTCGCGGCCGGCGCGGTTGTCGTATCTCCCAGAGTGCCGGGCGCATAGAAAGCGCGCGTATCGAGCAGCGGGAATCCATCTGAATCGAAGATGCGGGCCCGCGTCCGCGTTGGCGCAACCAGCCGCTTCAGGATGGGCGCGGCCCGCGCCGGGTTGATCGAGAACTCGAACCAAGGCGCAGCCGGCACTTCGCGCGGGAGGCCCTCGTTCAATTGCTGCTGGAGGAACTTGTCGGGATCGAAAGCCCCGGTATCGTTCTCTGTGGTGAGAGCACCGGCTACCGCTCCGGCGATGAGTTCGGCCTGAAGCGAGAGCGATTGGCTGCGGGCATCGATCACCCCGAGCCGGGTCTGGTTCATCCAGAGGAACCCCAGGAACAAGGCCGCGAGCCCCGCGAGATTGAGGATCGCGATCCGCCGCGTCAGGCTCGACGAGAACCGCCGCGCCACCGTGAGCCGCGCGCGGAACGTGAAGCGCCGGAGGATGCCGCGCAGGCGCAGCAACAAAGTCGGCGGGTCGATCGACGCCGCCGACGCTTCCAATCGGGAATCCGGACGCTTCCGGTCGAGCATCAGCCTCCCTCGGATCAGGCGTTTTGGCCGGCCTTACGCTTCCTTGAAGCGGTAGCCGACGCCGTAGAGGGTTTCGATCATATCGAAATCGTCATCGACAAGCTTGAACTTCTTGCGCAGGCGCTTGATGTGGCTGTCGATGGTGCGGTCATCCACATAGACCTGGTCGTCATAGGCCGCATCCATCAGGGCGTTGCGGCTGCGCACCACGCCGGGGCGCTGGGCCAGGCACTGGAGAATGAGGAACTCGGTTACCGTCAGCGTCACCGGATCGCCCTTCCAGGTGCAGGCATGGCGCTCGGGGTCCATTTTCAGGTTGCCACGTTCCAGAGCCTTCGCATCCGAGTCCTTGCTCGCGGGCAAATCCTTGGCGCCGGCACGGCGCAGGATGGCCTTGACGCGCTCGACCAGCAGGCGCTGGGAGAACGGCTTCCGGATGAAATCATCCGCCCCCATCTTGAGACCGAACAATTCGTCGATCTCGTCATCCTTGGAGGTGAGGAAGATCACCGGCAGGTCCGATTTCTGGCGCAGGCGGCGCAGCAGTTCCATGCCATCCATGCGCGGCATCTTGATGTCGAAGATGGCGAGATCGGGCGGGTTCTGCTTCAGCCCATCAATCGCGGAGGCACCATCCGTGTAGGTCTGGATGCGGAAGCCCTCGTTCTCGAGCGCGATCGAGACGGAAGTGAGGATGTTGCGGTCGTCATCGACCAGCGCAATCGTCGGCATAATCGTTTTTTCCTGTCACAGGCGCGGCGGGAAGACCTCGCCATCATCGAACCTGTAGGTCAGATGGGGTCGAATTGCTCCAAATTCCAGAGGAAAATCAGACCCAATTGTGACAAAAGCGACGGAGGCCCGGAATTTCTTGCCACCGGCCCACGAAAAGCGATGGTATCGCACAAGAGATGACGCACCATGGAGCATTGATGCCGTCATGACGACCTCGCCTGTCGACATCCCCCGCGATCCGCGCCAGCCGGCGGATTTCGACCCCGTCGCGCTGGGGCGCCACCTGTTGCGCGCGATCCGCGTCGGCGCTTTGGGCACCCTTGATTCCGCCTCGGGCTTTCCCATCACGACGCTGACATCGGTTGCAACCGATCTCGATGGCGCGCCGATCCTGCTTGTCTCGGGCCTGTCGCATCACACGAGGAACCTCAAGGCCGATCCGCGCTGCTCGCTGCTTCTCGGCGAGGGCGGGCGCGGCGATCCCCTCGCCCATCCACGCCTGACGCTGGTGGCGGAGGCGAGGCTGACCGAAGACCCGGTGATCCGCCGGCGCTTCCTCGCGCGGCACCCGAAGGCCAGGCTCTATGTCGATTTCCCGGATTTCGCCTTCTACCGGCTCGAACCGATCCGCATGCTGCTCAATGGCGGCTTCGCGCGCGCCTTCGATGGCGAGGCGAGCCATATCCTCTCGCCGCTTGAGGACCGCGCAGCTTATGCCGAACTGGAGGAGGGTGCCGTGGACCACATGAACGAGGACCATGCCGAAACCCTCGAACTCTATGCCCGCCTGCTCTGCAAGATGCCGGGCGGCGCCTGGCGTGCCACCGGCCTCGACCCCCATGGTCTCGACCTCGGGCTGAATGATCGCACGGCCCGCATCGCTTTCAATCCGCCGATCCAGGATGGCACCGCCTTGCGGAAAGCACTGAAGCAAATGGCGGAGATGGCGCGGGCCGCTGAACGCAAAGACCCGAATGTCTGAATGTATTGCTACTGAAATATGTTTTTTTACTACAAAGACAATCCGCGGCATTTCGGATCTCTTTTGTCGAAGATTGACCTTGTTTGTTAGGAAAAACGCCAGAGAGGCGTTGCAACAGCGGCATTTCGGTTCTAATCGCTCGCGCAATTTCCCCTTTCGGTAGTCCCGCAGTCACTGAGGAAGGACCTCGACCATGAATGTGATCGGCCGCTTCAACCCGACGCTTGGCCCCAACACCTTTGGCTTCGAGACCCCCGCGGGCTTTTTCCTGAACCTGGAAGCGCCGCAGCTCTATGAAGAGGCCCTTGCCCGCCGCGAGGCGCGCGTGACGTCGGGCGGCGCTTTGCTCGCCGATACGGGCCAGCACACCGGCCGTTCGCCGAAGGACAAGTTCGTTGTCCGCGACGCCTCGACCGAGAACCAGGTGTGGTGGGACAACAATAACGCGCTTTCGCCCGAGGCTTTCGCGACCCTGCTGGCGGATTTCAGGGCGCACGCCAAGGGCAAGGAACTTTTCGCGCAGGACCTTTATGGCGGCGCGGACCCCGCGAACCGCGTGAAGGTGCGGGTCTATACTGAATATGCCTGGCACTCGCTCTTCATCCGCAACCTGCTGATCCGCCCGGAGGCGCATGATCTCGCGAATTTCCTGCCGGAAATGACGATCGTGGATCTTCCCTCCTTCAAGGCGGACCCTAAGCGCCATGGCTGCCGCACCGAGACGATCATCGCGGTGGATTTTGCCTCCAAGACCGTGCTGATCGGCGGCACTTCCTATGCCGGCGAGATGAAGAAGAGCGTTTTCACTTATCTTAACTACGCGCTCCCCAGTGTCGGCGTGATGCCCATGCATTGCTCGGCGAATGTCGGCCCGGCGGGGGATTCGGCCGTGTTCTTCGGCCTTTCCGGCACCGGCAAGACCACCCTTTCGGCCGACCCCACCCGCACGCTGATCGGGGATGACGAGCATGGCTGGTCGAAGGCCGGCATCTTCAATTTCGAGGGCGGCTGCTACGCCAAGACCATCCGCCTCTCGGCCGAGGCCGAGCCGGAGATCTACGCGACAACCCAACGCTTCGGTACGGTGCTCGAGAACGTCGTGGTCGACCCGAACAACCGCCAGCCGGATTTCGACGATGGCTCGAAGACGGAGAATACCCGCTGCGCCTATCCGCTGCATTTCATCCCGAATGCCTCGGAAACCGGCCGTGCTGGCCACCCCAAGAACATCGTGATGCTGACCTGCGATGCCTTCGGCGTGCTGCCGCCCATCGCGAAGCTCACGCCGGCGGAGGCGATGTATCACTTCCTCTCGGGCTACACGGCGAAAGTCGCGGGGACCGAGAAGGGCGTGACGGAGCCGGAAGCGGTGTTCTCCACCTGCTTCGGCGCGCCGTTCATGCCGCGCCACCCGGCGGAATACGGCAACCTCTTGCGCGATCTCATCGCGAAGCACCATGTCGATTGCTGGCTCGTGAATACGGGCTGGACTGGTGGTTCCTTTGGCACGGGCCGGCGCATGCCGATCCGCGTGACGCGCCGTCTGCTCTCGGCCGCGCTCGATGGCAGCCTCGCCAAGGCCGATTTTCGCCGCGACCCCTATTTCGGCTTCGCGGTGCCGTCGAGCGTGCCGGGCGTCGAGCCGCACATCCTCTATCCGGTCAAGACCTGGCAGGACAAGGCCGCCTTCGCCAACACCGCCAAAAGGCTCGTCAGCATGTTCGAGGCGAATTTCAAGCGCTTCGAGGCACATGTGGATGCGGATGTGAAGAACGCCGCCCCGAAGAACCAGATGGCCGCCTGATCGGGGAATGCGCGGGAAAAGGGGAACAAGTTTTTCCGCCCGCGCATGGGCGTTGATCTCGCCATGGCACATCCCGGCGCTTCGCATGGAGAATGCCATCCGGAATCCGCCGATGGCCCAGTGGCCGACGGGCGTTCTGCCTGCGGTTCCTGCACAGGAACGGCGCCAGGAATGCCCATGCCGCCCCGCTCTCGAGCCGCGAAAGATTGCAGCCTCCTGAGGGCTCATGGCATCGCCTCGATGCCGATTGAGATTGAAAACACCTGCAAATGGCTGGCGCAAAACGGCCCTGCTGAAATCCGGTAAATCCTCGAACAGCCACCCGGGCGTGTCTATCGGCGCCCGGTTCCGCCAGCCGCCGGAGCCCAATGAGCCTGTTCCTCCGCATTGGCAAGTGACGCCTACAATCCAACCATATCTGCCAATAATGTCCCCTTTCGCGCACAAAAAAACCGCCTGTTGACGCATGGTGCACTGCAAAAATGCATTGACAGGGAGGTGCTGAATTCTCATTGTGCCATTAAAGAATTCTTTACATATTGAAGTTGCGTAGTCGGGGAGCCGACCATGTATTTGGAAGTAGCGTATGGGTTTGCTGGTATCCGGAGGCGGCTGGCCAAGCGCCTTTCCCCTTTCACCGAGTTCCCCCTCCTGCGCCGCCGGCCTGGCCTTCTCGCATTTTTCGAATTCTTGCTGATCATCCTCGCCTGGATGGCATTTGGCTTCCTGACGCAATCGGGCAGCCATTGGCTTTCGGCTGACCCATGGAGCTTCGGCCTGTCTGGTCTGTTCTGGGGTTCTTCCTTCACGCTGATGGGCCTTTTCGATTTCAGTTATCGCGCGGCTTTGCTGCGGTCGGGCTTGCGGGTGAAGCGCGCGCTTCTGAGCTGGCTGCTTGCCTGGGCCCTTCTCGTCACGCTTGCTGCTCTCCTGCATCCTGCCGACGCCACTGTGCGTGTGCTTGCGCTGACCGCGTTCCTTCTTTTCCTGCCGGTTGTTCTGGCTGTGCGCCACCAGGTCATCCGGCTCTTCTGCATGTTGCCAGGCCTGGCCCGGCGCGAGCGTATCGGCCTCCTGCAGATTGGCGATGGGGAAGGGGTGACCAGCGATCATGGCAGCCGCCACCGCCTCGTTCATGCCCTGAAGCTGACGGCTGCCGAATGCCTCGAACTCCCCCATTGGAAGGTTCAGGATTTCATCGCACAGGCATTGAGCGCCGATGCCAATCGTTTCCTCGTCACGGCGAGCCGTGGCGATACGCCAAAGATCGACAACCTCATTCCGAGGTTTCGTGACCAGCCCAAGCCCGCGACATTCATCCTCGACAGCGCTTCGCGCTTGCTTTCGGTCCGCCGGGGTCAAGGCGAGGTTGGCGGCGTCACCAGTCCTGCCGCGCATGATTTCGTCAAGCGTTTGCTCGATGTCGTGGTTGCCACGAGTGCAATCTTCTTCCTTCTGCCGGTGCTCGCGCTGGTCGCGCTCGCCGTGTGCGTGAGTTCGCCCGGCCCCATCATCTTCCGCCAGTCACGCAATGGCCTCCACGGCCGTGAATTCACGATCTACAAGTTCCGCTCCATGCGTGTGGAGGAAAACGGTGACAATGTGCGGCAGGCGACACGCAATGATGACCGTGTGACGGCTGTCGGCCGCTTCATCCGGAGGACCAGTCTTGATGAGCTTCCCCAGCTCTTCAACGTTCTCATGGGAGATATGTCGCTGGTCGGGCCGCGACCGCATGCGATCGCGCATGACCGGCAATATCGCAAGCTGATCCCCGGCTACACCCGCCGCTGGGCTGCTAAACCGGGCATTACGGGGCAGGCACAGATTTCCGGCCTGCGTGGGGAAACCCCCGAGGTCTCGATGATGGCGGCGCGCATCGAGCAGGACATCTGGTACGTGAAGAACTGGTCGCTGATGCTGGACATCAAGATCCTGTTCGCGACGCTGGTCTGCCTCATCCGCCACCGCGACATCTACTGAGAGGTGCCCCTTCGGCCGATTGCGTGACAGGCGTGCAGTGATGCAGAGCGGCTTGCAGGCCGGCAATCCTTCAGGCAAGGGTGTTTTCCCATGAATGGGGCTTCCTGTTGGATGCTCCTGAAGCCGGCTTTGCGCGTGCGGGAGTGACGCCATTGCTTGACGAGGCAGGTTCAACCACTGCCGGCGGATTGACGATTCGGCGGCCGGAGTTGTTTCGGCCACCGCAAGATTATCTGTATTTCATCAACGCTGCTCTCTTCGCCATCACGATCTTTCTGTCGATCGCCCTGGTGAAATTCGGGCCGCCCGGCCTGCCCTTGCGCGCGCTGACGGCCACTCTCATCCTGATCACCACATTCGCGGCGAGCCCCTGGATTTTCGGACAGGCCGTGCGCGCCGCGCTCCCGATCCTCGTCGTGATCCTTGTTTGTGCGCTGATTGCCCTGCTTTCGAGCACCCTGAACGCCTCGCCACCGGAAGTGATCCTCCGCCAATTACTGGAAATCCATGTCCAGGCGGCCATCGGCACGGTGGTGGGAGCTTGCCTCTTGCGCACCTGCGGCGCCGGCGTCGTGGTCAAGATCCTGGCCATGGGCGTTGCACTCACCGTGATCGTGGCCTTTTTCCAGTTTCTCGGCGTTTCGCCGGCCTGGGCGCTGCGCGAATTTCTGGATCGCATCCAGCCGGCGGATCTCAACCCCGATAGCATCTTCCTGACCATGCGCATGCGGGCCATGGGCCTATCCTACAGCCCGGTCCATGTGGGAACCCAGATCTGCCTCGCCTTTGCCGGCTGGGCCGCCTATGTCCTCGCGAGACTCGGGGCTGCGGCGAAAGAGCAGCTGAGCTGGCTCATCCTGGCGGGAGCGGTTTGCGTGCTCTTCGCGAGCCTGATCAGCGGAAACAGGTCGCCGATCCTCGGGATTGTCGTCTTCTGCATCGGCTATCTCTTTCTGGTGCGGCCGGCGATCGCCATCCTGCTGGCTCTTGCGATGGTGCCATCACTCTTCATCATTGATGATATCATGCAGGATCTGGCTGAAGCCGGCCTGCGTGTGGCGCGGACGGATGATGGCTCCTCCAGCAACCGGGGGGTCTTGCGGGCCTTCGGGTTCATGCTTTTCTTCGATCGTCCCTATGGCTATGGCCTTTCTTTCAACAGCGTCGAACACTGGTCCCATTATTGGGAGAAGCTGAAGAATTATCCAAATCCAATGGCGATCCAGCTGCACGCACTTCACAATTATTACATGATGATTCTCAACAAATATGGTGGTCTCATTCTATTTGTATTTGCCTATGTGGTGGTGCTGCTGGTCAAGAACCCGATAGCACTCCTCTGCCTGACGCCCTACATCATTCATATCTTTTTTCACAATGATGGACCGCTGCAGGCGGACTTCCTTATCTGGTACATGTTGCCGTCCCTGATCTACCTTACCGGGCTCTCCGAGCGCGGTTTGTCCCAGGGCCGCCCCCGAGGTTAAGGCGAGCGGCATCAATCTGTCGGCTCCGGGCCGCGCTGATTGCTGATTCCACTGTTTGGATCCCGCCCTGTGGCTTCCGGACCACAGTCCTTTTGCCCAGTGGACTAGTCCATCCCTCAGGTTGCTCCCGGGAAACGTGGCTGCGCCTTCCCGCTGTCGCTCGATGCGAATTCGGATGCCGGCGGAGGCGATATTGCGCTCGGCATCGCGCCGCTGCCGTTTCTGCGTGTCGGCGTGCTCGGCGGCTTCGGCGTTGGAAACAACGCCTACCAGTTCGTTGGCGTTCCGGCGGCGCCTGTGGGCGCGGACAGCTCCGGCTACCGCTTCGGCGGGTTTGTGGGCGCATCCTATCCCGTGGGGCCGGTGCTGCTTTCGCTCTATACGACCGTCATCACCATTCGCAACCGGCAATGTTATGGTCCGTCCAACTCCACGCCTGTGGCGCATTTCGGCTCCACGATCGGCCTGCTGCATCTCAACGCAATGTACAACATCACCGCGCGCCTGCGCCTGAATCCCGGCAGCGTGCTGAACCAGGTGTTCTCGGAGAAGATCGCCCCGGCCGAGCGCGGGCTCGATCGCAGCTGGTTCACGCTGCAATCGGGCCTGACCTACCAGCTGAACGACCGCTGGGAAATCTCGATCAAGGGCCTGACCTGGCTCTCGAACCAGCGGATGCGTTACAGCCGGGCCTCCATCGGCGCCGCCTACCGGTTCTGAGGAGCGGTCACGATGCCCAAGCGGATACCTTTTCTCCCCCCGATCATGGCAGCAGCCGGGTTGCTCGCCGCACTGGTTGCGCTGCCCGCCTGCACAAATGTCGATCCTGGCGTCCTTCAGGGCGCTCTCCATTCGCATTTCGGCAAGAACTCAGAGGAGCGGAAGGCGGATCTTGAGTTGATTGCCAAGAACGAGGACGGGGTCGGCCAGGCAATTTTCAATACGGCGCTTGGCGATA
>NZ_JBJTDY010000064.1:0-3265 GCF_046092605.1 Rhabdaerophilum sp.
ATCGAGGCGGAAGTCATCGATCTCCGCACCATCCGCCCGATGGATATCGCGACAATCGTCCGCTCGATCCAGAAGACGAACCGCTGCGTCGCCATCGAAGAGGGCTGGCCGCAATCGGGCGTGTGCTCCGAGATCGGCATGAAGATCATGGAAGAGGCCTTCGAGTACCTCGATGCGCCGGTCATCCGCATCACCGGCAAGGATGTGCCGATGCCCTATGCCGCCAACCTCGAAAAGTTGGCGCTTCCGAATGTCGGCGAGGTCGTCGCGGCGGTGAAAGCCGTTTTGTATCGCTAAGCATCAGGATCGGGGAGAAACACCATGCCCATCAACATCCTGATGCCCGCCCTCTCGCCCACGATGGAAAAGGGCAACCTCGCCAAGTGGCTGAAAAAAGAGGGCGATGCGATCAAATCCGGCGATGTCATCGCCGAGATCGAGACCGACAAGGCCACGATGGAGGTCGAAGCGGTCGATGAAGGCATTCTGGCGAAGATCGTCGTGCCCGCCGGCGCGCAGGATGTGCCGGTGAACCAGCTCATCGCACTCATCGCGGGCGAGGGCGAGGATGCGAAGGCCGTGGCCGGCGGCGGCGGGGCCGCGGCAGCTGCACCGGTTCCTGCTCCTGTTGCGGCTCCGGCTCCTGCGTTGGCTCCCGCTGCTTCACCGGCTCCGGTGTCAGCGGCTGCGGCGATTTCAGGCTCGCGCGTCTTCGCGTCGCCGCTCGCCAGGCGCATCGCCAGGCAAGCGGGCATCGATCTTGCCGCCGTGAAGGGCTCTGGCCCGCATGGCCGCGTGGTGATGGCTGATGTCGAGGCCGCCAAGTCCGGCGCAGGCTCGCCTGGTGGCGCCAGGATCATCCCGATGCCGGGTGCAGCGGCGCCCGCTCCGGCCGCCGCTCCGGCCCCGGCAGCAATGGCCTCCGGTCCCTCGGCCGATGCGGTGAAGAAGCTCTTCGCGGAAGGCTCCTATGAGGAAGTGCCGCATGACAACATGCGCAAAACAATCGCGCGTCGCCTGTTGGAATCGAAGCAGACCGTTCCGCATTTCTACGTGACGGTCGATTGCGAGCTCGATGCGCTGCTCTCGCTGCGCGAGCAGATCAACAAGGCCGCCCCGGTGAAGGACGGCAAGCCGGCCTACAAGCTCTCGGTCAACGACATGGTCATCAAGGCCATGGCGATGGCGCTGAAGGCCGTGCCGGATGCCAATGTCTCCTGGACTGACAACGCCATGCTGAAGCACAAACATGCCGATGTCGGCGTGGCGGTATCCATCCCCGGCGGGCTCATCACGCCGGTCATCCGCGATGCCTGCCACAAGACACTCTCCGCCATCTCGAACGAGATGAAGGATCTCGCGGCGCGTGCGAAGGCCCGCAAGCTGAAACCCGAGGAATATCAGGGCGGCACCACGGCGGTTTCCAACCTCGGCATGTTCGGGGTGAAGGATTTCGCGGCCATTGTGAACCCGCCGCACGCCACCATCCTCGCGGTGGGCGCGGGTGAGCAGCGCCCGGTGGTGAAGAACGGCCAGCTGGCGGTCGCGACGGTGATGTCCGTCACCCTCTCCACCGACCATCGCGCGGTGGATGGCGCGTTGGGTGCGGAACTCATGGCCGCCTTCAAGGGCTATATCGAAAACCCGATGGGGATGCTGGTTTGAGGGCGTAACTTGTTCAAGCAAAGCGGGAGCCGGTTCGCGTGCGGATAGCCGGTGTCGACGGCCGGCCTGCGACGGAACTCGGCAGCGGCTTCTTCGATGCCAGCACCGTCGCTTGGCCGCTCGCGATCGAGGCGCGCATTTCGATGCCGAGAACACCGCCGCAATTGGCCGGGGTCTCGCGCCAATCGTCCGCAATCTGCTCGCTCATTGACCGCGATCAAGGAGGAACAGGGGCGTAACGTTCAGGCGTGTTTCACCCCCAATGCCAAGGAGGATGGGATGAGCAACACCCCGCATGAACTGCACGAGGAATTCCCCGAATTCGCTTCCAAAATGACGGCGCTGAAGACCGGCAACGCGCATTTCGCGAAGCTCGCGGAAAAATATCACGAGATCAACCGGGCCGTGCATCGCGCCGAGACGCATGTGGAGCCGATGGATGATCTCTCGATGGACCAGCTGCGCAAGCAGCGCATGAAACTGAAAGACGAGATCTACGCCATGCTCGTCGCTGCCTGAAACGGCGCGCGGACATGG
This sequence comes from Rhabdaerophilum sp., assembly GCF_046092605.1. Lineage (NCBI taxonomy): Bacteria > Pseudomonadati > Pseudomonadota > Alphaproteobacteria > Hyphomicrobiales > Rhabdaerophilaceae > Rhabdaerophilum > Rhabdaerophilum sp. The sequence continues at coordinate 2,203 of NZ_JBJTDY010000064.1, forward strand.
CCCGAACGAAAGGAAGAAGGCCATGTCCGCTTATGACGTCATCATCATCGGCTCCGGGCCGGGCGGCTATGTCACCGCCATCCGCGCCGCGCAGCTCGGGTTCAGAACCGCGATCGTGGAGCGCGAGCATCTTGGCGGCATCTGCCTCAACTGGGGCTGCATCCCGACGAAAGCCCTGCTGAGAAGCGCCGAGATCTACCATTATGCGAAGCACGCGAAGGATTACGGCCTCAGAATCGAGGGCAACATCACCTTCGACGCGAGCGATGTGGTGAAGCGCTCGCGTGGCGTGTCCCAACGCCTCAATGGCGGCGTCGGCTTCCTGATGAAGAAGAACAAGATCGACGTGATCTGGGGTGAGGCCAAGATCAGCAAACCCGGCGAGGTGGTTGTTTCGGAAACGAAAAAGCCCGCCGTGCAGCCGCAGAACCCGGTTCCCAAGGGCGTGCAGGGCCCGGGCACCTACACCGCGAAGCACATCATCGTCGCGACTGGCGCGCGTCCCCGCGTGCTGCCGGGCCTCGAACCCGATGGCAAGCTGATCTGGACCTATTTCGAGGCCATGGTGCCGCCGATGATGCCGAAGAGCCTCATCGTGATGGGCTCCGGCGCGATCGGCATCGAATTCGCCTCGTTCTTCCGCACCATGGGCGCGGAGGTGACCGTGGTGGAGGTGATGGGGCAGGTGATGCCGGTGGAGGATGCCGAGATCTCCGCCATCGCCCGCAAGTCCTTCGAGAAGCAGGGGATGAAGATACTCACCAACACGAAGGTGACGAAGGTCGAGAAGGGCGCGAATTCCGTCACGGCCCATATCGAGGATGACAAGGGCGGCAAGCAGACCATCACGGCCGAGCGGATGATCTCGGCCGTGGGCGTGGTCGGCAATATTGAGAGCCTTGGCCTTGAGGCTCTTGGCATCAAAACTGACAGGGGTTGTATCACAACCGACGGCTATGGCCGCACGAATGTGCCGGGCATCTACGCCATCGGTGATGTCGCGGGCCCGCCCATGCTCGCGCACAAGGCCGAGCATGAGGGCGTGATCTGCATCGAGCATATC
>NZ_JBJTDY010000065.1:0-16382 GCF_046092605.1 Rhabdaerophilum sp.
TGGCGCGGGCACGCGCAGCGGGCGTGCATCGCATGGTGACGATCTCCACGCGCGTGAAAAAAGCCGCTGTCTATCAGGGGCTGGCCGAACGGTTCGAGAATGTCTGGTTCTCGGTCGGCACGCATCCGCACAACGCCGCCGAGGAGCCGGAAGTCACGCTCGACGAGATCATCCGGTTGAGCCAGCACCCGAAATGCGTGGCGATCGGCGAGGCGGGCCTTGATTACCACTACGACAAGTCCCCGCGGCACCAGCAGGCGGCATCGTTCCGCCTGCAGATCGCGGCGGCGCGGCAGACCGGCCTGCCGCTCGTGATCCATGCCCGCGCGGCGGATGACGACATGATCGCGATCCTCGAAGACGAGATGGGGAAGGGGGCTTTTCCGGCCATTCTCCATTGCTTCTCCTCCGGGGCGGAACTTGCCCGCGTCGGCGTGGAACTCGGCCTTTACGTCTCCTTCTCGGGTATCCTGACCTTCAGGAACTCGACAGAGATCCGCAAGATCGCAGCGGAAATCCCGCTGGAGCGCCTGCTGGTGGAAACCGACGCGCCCTATCTCGCGCCCGTGCCGCATCGCGGGAAAACGAACGAGCCGGCTTTCACCGCGCATGTTGCGGGCGTTCTTTCCGAGGTGAAGGGCATGACCCTCGCAGCTTTGGCGCCAATCCTTGAAGCCAACACCAACCGTGTTTTCGGCAGATTGCCGCGCGCAGCCCAGGAAGCGGCATGAGCCTGAAAATCACCATTCTCGGCTGCGGCTCGTCCGGCGGCGTGCCGCGCGTGGCACAGGGCTGGGGCCGATGCGATCCTGCGGAGCCGCGCAACCGGCGGCGGCGCTGTTCGATTCTCGTCGAGAAATCCGGGCCGTCCGGCGAAACGCGGGTGCTGATCGATACGTCGCCGGATCTGCGCGCGCAGCTGATCGATGCGGGCGTGAAGCACCTTGATGCTGTGGTTTTCACGCATGAACATGCGGATCACACGCATGGAATCGATGATTTGCGGCCGCTTTTCATCGCCAGCCGCCATCGCGTTCCGGTCTATGCCGAGACGCGCACCATGGACCTGCTGCAGGCCCGGTTCGGCTATTGCTTTTCCACGCCCGCCGGCAGCGATTATCCGCCGATCCTGACCGGCCATCTTTTCGATGAGCGCAAGCCTCTGGTCATCGATGGTGCAGGCGGCACCCTCGAATTGCTTCCCATTCCGGTCGATCATGGCAGCATTCCGTGCCTCGGCTTCCGGATCGGCAGCATCGCCTACATGCCGGATGTCAGCGCCATTCCGGATGCAAGCCTGCCCATGCTCGAAGGCCTCGGATGCTGGATCATCGATGCCTTGCGGGACACGCCGCACAACTCGCATTTCTCGCTTTCCGAGGCCCTGGAATGGATCGAGCGCATGACGCCGAGGCATGCCGTGCTCACCAATCTGCACACCGATCTCGACTACGGACGCCTGATGCGCGAGACGCCGGCGCATGTCGTGCCGGCCTATGATGGCATGATCATCCGAGAGGATGAGGATCTGCGCATAAGCCCTTGAGACAGATGATTCCTTGCCGGATCTGACTATATCTGACTATCTGAGATCCGGGGGCACCCAAATGCCTAGCGCCGAGTCTTCGGGCATCACATAGTTCCATAATATGTCTTATGCGAACGGGCTCGCGGTTTCGCACCACGCCCTCCCGGCACCATCTTTCGCCGCTTCGCTTCATGCGGTTTCGGCTCGAAAGGCGTGCGATGTTCGCCTCCAGCACCATGATCTCTTTGCCTCCGACCTCTTTGACTCCGATCTCTTTGACTCCAAGTCGGTCGCGGCGCGTCTCGGGTTGCTGCCGCGCCTTTGTTGCATCGCCGAAGGGCGATCCGGTGTCGGCCGCGTGATGCCATGAAACAGACCCGGCTGCTTCTCGTGGACACTCCGCTTTCGCCGGAGGAACCGGATGCGCTTGCGATCGATCGCGCGGCATGGTCAACGGAACATATGACCCCTGCTCCCGATCTCGCCCAACTCCTCGCCATCATGGCCGCCCTGCGGCACCCCGAGACGGGCTGTCCCTGGGATGCCGCGCAGAATTTCGAGACCATCGCGCCCTATACGCTGGAAGAGGCGCAGGAGGTCGCGGATGCCATACGCAGAGGCGATCTCGTTGATCTGAAAGAGGAGTTGGGAGACTTGCTGTTGCAGGTCGTGTTCCATTCCCGGATGGCCGAGGAACAGGGCATCTTCGCTTTCCCCGATGTGGTCGAGGCCATCAACCGCAAGCTCATCCGCCGGCATCCGCATGTCTTCGGAGACCGGAATGCCGGCAATCCCGGCGCGGTGAAGGAATTGTGGGACAAGATCAAGGCCGAGGAGAAGGCCGAGCGGGCGGCCGCCCGCGCTGCGGCAGGATTGCCGGATGACCAGCCGAAAGGGCTGCTCGGAAGCGTGAAGACCGCCCTGCCCGCCCTGCAACGGGCCGTGAAACTGCAGGAAAAGGCTGGAACGGTGGGTTTCGACTGGAAAAACGCGGAACGGGTGCTCGACAAGATCGCGGAAGAGGCGAGCGAGGTTCGCGAAGCGCTGCGCGAGAAGGATGCCGCTGATATCGAAGAGGAAATCGGTGATCTTCTGTTTGTCATGGCCAATCTCGCGCGGCATGCCGGGGTTGATCCGGAAACGGCTCTGGAAAAGGCCAGTGCGAAGTTCACGCGGCGCTTCCGCGCTATCGAGACCGCTCTGGCCGCTGAGGGCCGCGGGCTTGAGAATGCCAGCCTCGACGAGATGGAGGCGCTCTGGATCGCCGCCAAGATGGCCGAAAAGGCCTGATCAGGCGGGCGTGAGCGCACCCTCTCCGAAGCGTCGGCGGATGCGCCCTACCGCCTCGGACCCTGCGCGCAGCGTGAGGTGCAAGGCCCCCTCCTCCGCCTCCTCCCGCGACAGCACCTCCGCCTCGCGATAGAGCCAGGCCAAACCCTCACCATCGCCGGCGGGCACGGTCATGCGGAAGCTCTGGCGATCATCCGCGAGGCGCGCCTCGATCGCCGCAAGCAGGGTGTCGATCCCCTCCCCGGTCAGCGCCGAAACGAGGATCGGCGCGCGGTTGGCATCGCTCGCGCCCTGCCGTCGCGCGCTGATTTCCGCGAGGCGCGCGCGTTCGGATTCGGCGAGCAGGTCGGCCTTGTTCCACACCTCGACGATACGGCCCTGCGCCGCCGGGCCCAGCCCGAGTTCGGTGAGCACCTGGCGCACATCCTCGTCCTGCGCGTCCGTATCGGGGTTCGCGATGTCGCGGACATGCAGGATCACGCGGGCGAGGATCACATCCTCCAGCGTGGCGCGGAAGGCCGCGACCAGCTGGGTCGGCAGGTCGGAGATGAACCCGACCGTATCTGAAAGCACCACCTTGAGGCCATGCGGCAATTCGATGGCACGCGTGGTCGGGTCGAGGGTCGCGAAGAGCATATCCTTCGCCAGAACCTCAGCCCGCGTGAGGCGGTTGAAGAGGCTCGATTTGCCGGCATTGGTATAGCCCACCAGCGCGACCGTGGGATACGGCACCTTTTCCCGGCTCGCGCGATGCAGGCCGCGCGTGCGCTTCACCTCCTCGAGGTCGCGCTCGATGCGGCTCATGCGCTCCTGGATGAGGCGGCGGTCGGTCTCGATCTGTGTTTCGCCCGGGCCGCCGAGAAAGCCGAAGCCGCCGCGCTGGCGTTCGAGATGGGTCCAGGAGCGCACGAGTCGCGATTTCTGGTAGGCGAGATGCGCGAGTTCAACCTGCAGCCGCCCCTCCTTCGTCGAGGCGCGGCGACCGAAGATTTCGAGAATGAGGCCGGTGCGGTCGATCACCTTGGCCTTGAAGGCCTGTTCGAGGTTGCGCTGCTGCACGGGCGAGAGCGCGCAATCCATCATCACAAGGCCGATCTCTTCGGCCGCGACCCTTCTGGCAATCTCCTCCACCTTGCCGCCGCCGAGATAGGTCGCGGGTCTGATGAGGCGGATGGGCGCGACTTCCGCGCCGATGATCGTGAGGTCGATGGCCTGCGTGAGGCCCACGGCCTCTTCCAGCCGCGCCCCGGCGCCACGCAGGCCCGGAGTGGCACGTGCGGCTTCCATGCCGGCTCGGGTGAGATAAGGCCCGATGACGAGAGTGCGCGTGGCGGTCGCGATGGCCTTCTCCGGCTCGAAGGCCGCCTTGCCCTTGAGCAGGCGCGAGCCGACGACAGCCTTGCGGCCTGCGGCTTCATCCATCTCGTCCGGTTCTTCTGTCACGGCGATCGCCCTGTTCCTCGGCGCCGGACGCGGCGGCTCGCGGCCGCTCCGGTCATTCCTCGTCGTTCGCGCCGGGAAGATGGATCGGCGAGACCGGCATGATGGTCGAGATCGCATGCTTGTAGACGAGTTGCGATACGCCGTCACGCTTCAGCAAGACGCAGAAGTTATCGAACCAGGTCACTGCCCCCTGCAATTTGACCCCGTTGACCAGAAAAATCGTGACGGAAATCTTGTTCTTTCGAACATGATTGAGGAAGTTGTCCTGCAGGCTCAGCGTGCGCTCGGTCGCCATTTCTTACCCTCGTTGCGCCGCGCCACCCCTTCTCCCCCAGGGTCATGGAGCACGCTGAATAGCCTGCCTTCCGTCACGGCGATGCGCCGGATCATAGGTAGGGCATCGCCCGTGCGCAAGTGCAGCATTACGACAAGAAAGCAGATGAAGAAAATGTATCAAGATATTTAAACACCAAGAGATTTCAGCTTTCGGTGCAGCGCCGAGCGCTCCATCCCCACAAATTCCGCCGTGCGTGAAATATTGCCTCCGAAACGATTGATCTGCGCGATCAGATACTCCCGCTCGAAAATCTCGCGAGCCTCGCGCAGCGCGAGCGAGAGGAGTTTCTCCGCCCCCGCTCCGTTCGGCATCGGCGGCAGGGAAGCACCCACGTCCTGCGGAAGCATGTCGGCGGTTACCTCCTGATTGGGATCGCCCGCGGCGAGGATCATCAGCCGCTCGACATTGTTGCGCAGCTGGCGGATGTTGCCCGGCCAATCATGGGTTTGCAGCACCGCCATGGCATCGGCCGCAATGCGCCGCCTGGGCAAGCCCGAGGCCACCGCGATCTGCTGCATGAAGTGGTCGATGAGGCCCGGTATGTCCTCGCGCCGCTCGGCGAGCGCGGGCACGCGGATCGGCACCACATTCAGGCGGTGATAAAGGTCCTCGCGGAAATTCCCGGCGGCGATCTCCGCCGGCAGGTCGCGAGCCGTGGAAGCGACGATGCGCACATCGACCGCCACTCGGGTGGCTCCGCCGACGCGCTGGAAGTTCTGATCCACCAGCACGCGCAGGATCTTGCCCTGCGTCTCCTTGGGCATGTCGGCGACTTCATCGATGAAGAGCATGCCGCCATGCGCTTCCTCGAGCGCGCCGACGCGCCGCGTCCTGCCCTTCTGCGCCTCGATGCCGAACAGCGCTTCCTCCATCCGCTCGGGCGTGATGGTTGCGGCATTGATCACCACGAAAGGCCCGCTCGCACGGCTCGACAGCGCGTGGATGGTTCGCGCCGCGAGCTCCTTGCCCGAGCCGGACGGGCCGGCAATCAGGATGCGCGCATTGGTGGGGGCCACGCGCTCGATCTGCTGGCGCAATTGCGAGAGCATGGTCGACTGGCCGATCATGCGATCGGGTTCGCCGGAGCGGGCCTTCAAGTCCTTGATCTCGCGCTTCAGGGCCTGCGCCTCCAGCGCCCGCTCCGCCACGAGCACCAGGCGGTCGGCCTTGAAGGGCTTCTCGATGAAATCGTAGGCGCCCTTCTTGATGGCGGAGACGGCGGTCTCGATGTTGCCATGCCCCGAGATCATCACGATCGGGATTTCCGGATGCAGTTCCTGGATGCTTTCGAGGAGTTGCAGGCCGTCGAGCCGGCTGCCCTGCAGCCAGATATCGAGAAAGATGAGATGCGGCCGGCGCTGTTCGATCTGCGCCAGCGCGTCATCCGAGGAGCGCGCGGTGCGCGTGCGATAGCCCTCGTCATCCAGTATCCCCGCGACCAGCTCGCGGATATCGGCTTCGTCATCGACAATCAGAATGTCGCTCGACATGGCTCAGCCCCTTTGAACTCAACCCGCCAGAGCGGCGCTTTTCGCGCCGATCGGGGGCAAATGGATGCGGACAAGGGCACCGGGCGGCTGGGCGCCGTCGGCTTCCGCGGGTGGATCGAGCAGCGACAGCGTCCCGCCATGATCCTCGAAGATCTTCGCGACGATCGGCAGGCCGAGGCCCGTGCCGCCTTCGCGGGTGGTGACATAGGGCTCCAGCAATTGCTGGCGGTTTTCCCTCGGAAACCCCTTGCCGTTATCGCGGATATCGAGCTGCATCCCCTCCTCGCCAAGGTCGGCGAGCGAGACGGTGACGCGGCCCTCCCCCGCCTGCCCGGCCGGACTTTCGGCGATGGCCTCGCAGGCATTCTTCATCAGGTTCTGCACGGCCTGCGCGATGAGGCGGCGGTCGATCAGCGCCATGACAGGCTCCGCCGGAAGCTCTTCCTCGATGATGACGCCGGGGTTGCCCACGCGCATCATGAAGGCTACCTCGCGCAAGACCTCCCCGAGGTCATCCGCCAAGGGCTGCGGTTTCGGCATGCGGGCGAAGGAGGAAAACTCGTCCACCATCCGCTTGATGTCCTCTACCTGCCGCACGATCGTGTCCGTGCATTGGTCGAAGACGGACTTGTCCTCGGTGATGACCTTTCCGAACTTGCGGCGGATGCGCTCCGCGGAGAGCTGGATGGGCGTCAGCGGGTTCTTGATCTCGTGCGCGATGCGCCGCGCCACATCCGCCCAGGCGGCCGAACGCTGCGCGGTGACCAGATTCGTGATGTCGTCGAGCGTCAGGATCTGCCCGCCCGAAGCGTCGCTGACGGCGCGGGCCGAGAGGATGCGCTCCACCCCGCGCCGCCGCACCGGGAATTCGCGCTGCACGAGGCGCTGCGGGTTCGCGCGCACCTCGTCCATCATCGAGACGATCTCGGGCAGGAGTTCCGCCGCCCGCCTGCCCGTGGGGTCGATGCTGCCGAGCCCCAGAATGCCGCGCGCGGCAGGGTTGATCAGCGTGATGAGCCCGTTCTCGTCCACGCCCAGCACGCCCTCGGGAATGCCCGAGAGCATCGCCTCCATGAAGAGACGGCGCTGGTCGATCAGCTCGTTCGCGGCGGAAAGCGAATTGTGCTGCTCGCGCAACGCGGAAGTCATGTTGTTGAAGGTCGCGCCGAGCTGTCCCAGATCCTCGCCCATCTTCGCCACGGGCACCTGCACATAGAGGTTGCCGGCAGAGACCTGATCGGTCGCCATCATCAGCCGGCGCACGGGGTCGACCAGGCGCGCGGCGTAACCGAGGCCCAGCAGCACCGCGCCGAGCAGCGAAATCAGCGTGATCAGCGCGAAGACGAGCGCGATGCCAAGCTGCGTCGCGTTGCGGCGTTCATCGAGCTGCTGATATTGCTGGACGCCGGCGCGCGAGACCTCCGGGAATTCCAGCGCCCGCGGGTCCACCGCCCGGGCAGCCATCAGGAAAGTGCCGGGGCCGAAGCTCTTGAGCGCGATCAGCCCGCCGAGGGATTCCTGCGTGAAAAGGCAGGGAAGCTCGTCAGTCGCCGCATATTGGTAATCTTCCTCGGCCGGTTGCGGCACGCTGAAACTGCGATGCGGCACCTCCGCCTGCATCACGAGCGATCCATCACGCTTGAAAACTACAGCTCTTGGAAAACCAAGGGCTTCGGCCCGATTGTTAATAAACTGCTGGAAACTGTCGCGGTTGCCGAAAAAAAAGCCGCCGGTATTCGCGCGGTCGAGATCCGAGGCCATGAGGCGCAGTTCGCGGCCCATGTTCTGGCAGAGCTGCTGCTGGAAGTTCTGCGCAATGGATTCGGAAGTGTCGACGAGGCGCTTGAGATCGCCCGCGAACCAGGGCGTGAGGCCGCGATCGAGCGCGAAGAGCCCCGCCCCGGCCACCAGGGCGGTCGGCACGGCCGCAACCAGCGAGAACAATCCGACCACGCGCCTTTGCAGACGCGCCCCGGTCATTCCCGCCGCGGTTTCGCGCCGGAGCGCCAGCAGGTGCCGCACCACCAGGAACAGCAGCAGCAGGATGAGCAGCACGTTGAAGCCGAGCAGGCTCAGTGTCACGTTCCCCTGCGGCTCGACCCCGAAAGCGCCCATCAGCACGAGGAAGGTGATGGTGGCCGACAGGAAGGCGAGCATGACGACGATCGGGCCGGCAATGCCCGTGGTCAGGTCCTGCGAAGCGGCAGCGTCGTCCGGTGCGGGCGACGGCGCTTGCGCGGCCGGCACCAACAGGCTTTTCGCAACGGGGCGCGCCTCGACGGCCAGCCCCTCTTTCGCATCCTTGTCGCGTGTGGCGTCGTTCAAGCGCGCTTCCCCGGTTCGCCGGCCAAGACCGGGAATCGTCACCCGGGCTTCAACCCTCGCAGACCAGCTAGGACCGCTTGAGGGATTCGCGCAACACTGTTGTTGAATTGCGACAACTTTCGGGCCGCTCGGCAGAAGCGCCGCCGGCAACCCTCGAAAACCGGTTGGCAAAGTCGACCGCCCGGCCCGCTCAGCCGATGGCGCTGGTCATGCGGATGCCCAGTTCGCGAATCTTCTTGCGCAGGGTGTTCCGGTTGAGGCCGAGCAGATCCGCCGCGCGCACCTGGTTGCCATTGGTTGCCGCCAACGCCGCTGCCACCAGCGGGCGCTCGAATTCCACCAGCAGGCGCTCATAAAGGCCGGGAGGCGGGAGTTCGTCACCGAAGCGCGCGAAATAGCTCCTGAGATGATTGCGCAGAAAGCCCTCGAAGCCATCCCCCGGGGCGGGGGCAGGCTGCGCCTCCATGGCCCTGGGCTCGACAATGCGCGGCGCGGAGCGGCGCACCACGGAAAGCTCGCCCTCGATCGCCTGCGCGTTGATGACGTCGTCCGGGTGCAAGGCCGCGAGGCGTCGCACGAGGTTCTCGAGCTCGCGGATATTGCCCGGCCAGTCATGGCGCTTCAGGCGTTCCATGCCTGCGGCATCCACGATCTTGCGCGGTAGGCCCTCCTCCTCGGCGAGCTTCAGGAAGTGGCGAACGAGATCCGGCACGTCGCCGAGGCGCTCGCGCAAGGGCGGCAGGCGGATCGGCACAACCGAAAGGCGGTAATAGAGGTCCTCGCGGAAGAGGCCCTTCTCGATCAGCCCCACGAGTTCCTTGTTGGTGGCCGCGACGATGCGCACATCGGTCTTGATCGGCGTGCGTCCGCCCACGGTCATGTATTCGCCCTGCTGGAGCACGCGCAGCAGGCGGGTTTGCGCCTCCATCGGCATGTCGCCGATCTCGTCGAGGAAGAGCGTGCCGCTTTCGGCCTGCTCGAAGCGGCCCTGGCTGCGCTGGTTCGCACCCGTGAAGGCGCCCTTCTCGTGGCCGAAAAGTTCGCTCTCGATCAGATCGCGCGGGATTGCGGCCATGTTGATGGCCACAAACGGCCCCTTGCGGCGACGGCCGAAATCATGCAGGGCGCGCGCTACCAGTTCCTTGCCGGTGCCGCTCTCGCCGGTGATGAGCACCGTGAGATCGGTGTTCATCAGGCGGGCCAGCACCCGGTAGACATCCTGCATCGCGCCGGAACGGCCGACGAGCGGAATCTCCTCCTGCGGCGCCTTGGGCGTCGCGGCGGGGATGGTGGCGGGCGTGGCCTCGCGCATTTCCGTGCCGGCCAGCGCGCGGCCCACGATGCGGATCAGCTGGTCGAGATCGAAAGGTTTGGGCAGGTATTCATAGGCCCCGCGCTCGGAGGCGCGGATGGCGGTCATGAAGGTATTCTGCGCGCTCATCACCACGATGGGCAATTGCGGGCGCGCGGACTTCATGCGCGGCAGGAGCTCGAAAATGTTCTCGTCGGGCATCACCACATCGGTGATCACGAGATCGCCTTCGCCGGCTTCCACCCATCGCGAGAGGACATGCGCGCTGCCGGTGGCCCGGACATCATATCCCGCCCGGGTGAGTGCCTGGCTGACGACGGTCCGGATTGCCAGATCATCATCCGCCACAAGGATCGTCCGCGCCATCGCGATCTGGCCCTCGCTTCTTGTCATGCTCCCCGGCTGAGCCTCTTCGCGGCACCGGTGGATAGCCTTGGCGACCCGTGGCGATCCTAGTCCCTCTCCTTGCGGATGGGGAAGAGCATGCGGAACACCGTTTGACCCCGCAGGCGCTCGCACTCGATCACCCCGCCATGGTCGCTGACTACCTTCGCCACCAAAGCAAGACCGAGGCCAGTTCCCGTCGCCTTGCTGGTGACGAAGGGCTCGAACAGATGCGGCATCAGGTTTTCGGGAATGCCCGGGCCATTGTCGATCACGCAGACTTCGAAGGGGAGCGAGACGCGCCGGCCGCTCGAGGGCACCATCACCGAGACGCCGGGCCGGAAGGCTGTCGTCATGAGGATGCGACCCTCGGGATGGTCGGGCCCGATGGCTTCCGCGGCGTTCTTCACGAGGTTCAGCACGACCTGGATGAGGCGATCGCGATTGCCAGCGATGGTCGGCAGCGAGGGGTCGAAATCCGGCCGGAACGAGATCCGCCGGCCAAAGCCGGATTGTGCAAGGCGCATCACATGATCGAGCACCTCGTGAATGTTCACCGGCGAAAGTGGCAGCGGCCGCCCATCCGAAAACACCTCGAACCGCTCGACGAGGCGGACGATGCGGTCCACTTCCGACCGGATGAGCGCTGAAAGCGGCTTTTCCACCTCCGGCAGCGAGCCTTCCAGCAGCTGCGCCGCGCCGCGGATGCCGGAAAGCGGGTTCTTGATTTCGTGCGCCAGCATCGAGGCCATGGCGCCCACGGAGCGCACGGCATCGCGATGCGTGAGGTGCCGGTTCATCTTGTCCATGATGGCCCGGGGCTGCAATACGAGCACGAGATCGCCGGCATTTTCGCCCAACGGCGCAGCGTAAACATCGACAAGCTGGTCGCTTTTCGTCCTCCCCATGGAAAGGTCGATGCCATATTCGGTCACGCTGCCACCGTGATCCCGGACATGATCGACGAGCAGCATCAGCGGCGAACCGGGCGGCAGCCATTCCGGAAGCGTGCGTTCGCGCAGACGCTCGCGGCCCGCGCCGAGAAGCTGTTCGGCGGCCGTATTGGCGGAGCGGATGCGGTTCTTCGCATCGACTTCGATCACGGGCATCGGTACCGCGTCGATAAGGTTGCGGATGCTCATCAGGCCGCCTCCCGAACCGCGCCGGATGCGATGGAAAGAAAGCTTTCGCGCAAGAAGGCCCGCACGAAAGCGGGGTCGTTGCTGGTCAGGGCATCGGCCATTCGGGCGCGATCAGGGATGGCGCCGCGCCGCCCGGCTTCTTCGGCATAGGCCGCGACATGCTTGCGCGCGTGGCGGATGCCATGCGCCTCGCCCAAGGTTTCCAGCAAGAAATCATAATGCGATATTGCCGCCTCCACGAGCTTTTCCGGGGCGAAACAGGGCTTTTCGCAGCCATCCAGCGCAGCGGCGATCTCGCCGACGAGCCAGGGCCGGCCGAGGCTCGCGCGGCCGATCATCACGCCATCGGCGCCGGAGAGGCGCAGGGCTTCAAGGGCCTGTTCAACCGTTTCGATGTCACCATTCACCAGCAAGGGCAGAGAAATCGCCTCGCGGACGCGGGCGATCGCGCGCCAATCCGCCTGTCCCTTGTAGAATTGCTGGCGGGTGCGCCCATGCACCGTGACGAGCGCAAGGCCATGCGCCTCGGCGCGCCGCGCGAGTTCGGGCGCGTTGAGGCTGGCATGGTCCCATCCAAGACGCATTTTCAGCGTGACGGGTACGGAAACGGCGCCTTTCACGGCGGCGATCAGGCTTTCCGCATGGTCGAGATCACGCATCAGCGCCGAGCCCGACCAGCCATTGACCACGCGTTTGGCGGGGCAACCCATGTTGATGTCAATGACATCCGCGCCCGAGGCCTCGGCCACGCGGGCCCCCTCGGCCATGGCGTCCGGCGTGCAGCCCGCGAGTTGCACCACATGCAGGCGAAGACCGCCGCCCTCGGCGCGCAGGCGCGCTTCTTCCTCGCCGGCCGCGAGTTGGTCTGCTGCGACCATTTCGCTCACCACCATGCCGGCACCGAAATCCTCGGCGATCTTTCGGAAGGCATGATCCGTCACGCCAGACATCGGCGCCAGCACCGCGCGTCCCGGAAGGACATGCCGCCCAATCGACAGAAATGCGACCATGATGCTCAGATTGCCCAGAAAATAGGCATTACGATGATTTTGCGATCGTCGGTACGAATGCCCGAGCGGCAATTCGTCCCGTTCATCCGCAGCCGATACCGGCAAGTGACGCATAATGAAAGCTTTTTCCACTTTCTCCTGAAAGGCGGGACGCGCGGATTGACAAAAGGCCCCGGCCCCGATGAAACGATGCAGCAACCAGGGGGGATGGCGATGGCGGATCGCAAGGCGGCTCTGATCATTGTCGCGGCCGGACATGGCACGCGACTCCGTGGAGCGCCGAAGCAATATCGCCCGCTGCTTGGCAAGCCGGTCCTCTCGCATCTCATGGCGCGTGCCGCATCCATTTCCGCCATCGGGCCGATCATCACCGTCACGCATCCCGATCATGCCGCTTTCTATGGGGAGGCGCTGGCCGCGTCGGGCCTGAAGGATGATCGCGCCTTCCGCGCGCCCGGTGGCGAAACCCGGCAGGCTTCCGTTTGCAACGGCCTCGAACTGCTTGCCGCGGCGGAATTTCCGGCGGACGGAATCGTGCTTGTTCATGATGCCGCGCGCCCCTTTCTCAGTGAACTGGTGGTGCTCCGCGCGATCCTCGCGGCGCAGGCCGCAGGTGCGGCGATGCCCGTTTTGCCAGTGGTGGACACCGTGGCGGAGATCGATGCAGCGGGCGAGCTTGCCGGCAATCCGGACCGGGCAAGGCTGCGCGTCGTGCAGACCCCGCAATCCTTCCGCTTCGGGCCGATTCTCGCGGCGCATCGCGCGATGGCCGAGAGAGGGCGGTTCGATTTCACCGATGATGCCGGGCTGATGCTGGCCAATGGCCAGCGTGTCGCGACCTTCGAGGGTGATGACGGCCTCTTCAAGATCACGCTGGAAGCAGATCTTGCCCGGGCCAAGCGGCATCTGGGGGCGCCCGAGCCTTTTGTCCGCACCGGCCTCGGCTACGATGTGCACGCCTTCACCGATGGCAACCATGTGACCCTCGGTGGTGTCGCGATCCCTCACGAACGCGCGCTGCTCGGCCATTCCGATGCCGATCCGCTGATGCACGCGATCACCGATGCTCTGCTCGGCACGATCGGCGATGGCGATATCGGCCAGCATTTTCCGCCTTCCGATCCGCGCTGGAAAGGCGCGCCTTCCCGCCTGTTCCTGGAGAATGCGCGCGCGAGGGTCGAATCGCGGGGCGGGCGCATCCTCAATGTCGATGGCACGTTGATCTGCGAGGCGCCGAAGGTCGGACCCCATCGCGCGGCGATTGCTTTGGCGATCGGTTCGGTGCTCGGCCTTCCGCCGGAAGCGGTGGGCGTGAAGGCCACGACAAACGAGAAGCTCGGCTTTGCCGGGCGTCGCGAGGGCATCGCGGCCATGGCGGTTGCCACGGTTGCCTTTTCAGGCTGAAATCCGGGGCATGACACGCCCCCTCACCCTCCCCGCGCTGGCCCGCGCCGTTCTGGCCAGCGCCCGCAGCGCCGGGCTCACCATCGCCACAGCCGAGAGCTGCACGGGCGGCATGGTGATGGCGGCCCTGACCGGCATCGCCGGTTCGTCGGATGTGGTGGATCGCGGTTTCGTGACCTATTCCAACGCCGCGAAGGGCCAGATGCTCGGCGTGCCCGAGGCACTGATCGCACGGGTCGGGGCGGTATCGGCCGAGGTCGCCGCCGCGATGGCGGAAGGGGCAATGAAGGCGTCGGGCGCGGGGCTGGCGGTGGCGATCACCGGAATTGCCGGGCCGGGCGGCGGCTCGGCCGCGAAGCCCGTGGGTCTTGTGCATCTCGCGGCCGTTTCGCGGCTTGGTCCCGTCAACCGGATCGAGCGGCGTTACAATCCGGCTTTGGGCCGCGCGGGTATCCGTCGCGCTGCGACTCGCGATGCGCTTCTGATCTTGCTCGACCTCGCGGAGCAGGCCGGCTTCGCTGCGGCGTGAAAACCCCGCGGGTCAGCCCTGCGGCCCGCGCCGCGCCAGCACATCCGCCCGCTTCTCGAACGCTTCGGCCATCTTGCGGAACACGGTCTCGAACACCGCGCCGGCGAGAAGCTGGAAAGTGCGGCTCCTGAATTCGTAATCGATGAAGAACTGCACCCGGCAGCCCAAAGGCGCTGATGTCACGACGCCACCGCCCGGCGCCGCGCCCTCCAGCGGCAGGAAGGTCCAGCGGTTCTCGAGATGCCGGAACGGCCCGTCGACATAGCTGACAAGGATGCGCGGCGGCTGGTTCTCATTGCCGCGATCGAGCACGACGCGCGTGGTGAAGACCTCGCGGATCATCTTGTAGCCGATGGCCATGTCGGCGGTCAGAACCTCACGGCCCAGCTCATCCGAGCTGCGGCGACGGATGACGAGGCTCGTGCACATCGGCACGAATTCGGGATAGCGCTCGATATCCGCGACGAGGTCGAACATCGTCTGCGGCGCGTGGCGCACGAGGCGGGTGGTCTCGAAGCGGGGCATCAGCCGCGTGCTTTGGCCTCGCGCGCCGCCTTCAGACGCGCGAAATCCTCGCCCGCATGGTGGGAGGAGCGCGTGAGCGGGCTCGAGCAGACCATCAGGAAGCCCTTGGTGTAAGCGATGGTCTCGTAGGCCTTGAACTCGTCCGGCGTCACGAACTTGATGATCGGGTGGTGCTTCTTCGAAGGCTGGAGATATTGCCCGATCGTGATGAAATCCACCTCCGCCGAGCGCAGGTCGTCCATCAATTGCAGCACCTCGTTCCGCTCCTCGCCAAGCCCGACCATGATGCCGGATTTGGTGAAGATGGTCGGGTCCAGCTCCTTCACCTGCTGCAGCAGGCGGATGGAGTGGAAGTAGCGCGCGCCGGGGCGAACCTTCAGGTAGTTGGACGGCACGGTTTCGAGATTGTGGTTGAACACATCGGGCCGCGCCTTCACCACCACTTCCAGCGCGCCGGGCTTGCGAAGGAAATCCGGCGTGAGAATTTCAATCGTGGTCTTCGGTGAGGCCCGCCGAATGGCCCGGATCGTTTGCGCAAAATGCTCGGCACCGCCATCCTCGAGATCGTCGCGATCCACCGAGGTGATGACCACATGTTCAAGCCCGAGCTTCGCGGTGGCGGTCGCGACATATTCCGGCTCATGGGGGTCGAGCGGCTGCGGCATGCCGGTCTTCACGTTGCAGAAGGCGCAGGCCCGCGTGCAGGTATCGCCCATGATCATGAAAGTCGCGTGCTTCTTCTCCCAGCACTCGCCAATATTGGGGCAGCCCGCCTCCTCGCACACCGTGACGAGGCCGTTCTCCTTCACGATTGTTTGCGTCTCCTTCCACCCGGGCGAGCCGGGCGCCTTCACGCGGATCCAATCGGGCTTGCGCTGAATGGGGTTATCCGGCCGATGCGCCTTCTCGGGGTGGCGCGAAAGTGCGTTCACGCCCGTCTTGCCCTGAGAAGAATTCTCACCCTTCCTGCGCGGATCGTTGTTGAGAAGGTCGATCGTGGCCATGAGGTCCCCGTCTGGAATGGAATGCGCTCAATTAGGGCCCCGGAAAGGCGGAAACAAGCATCGCTTTCAGCATGGGCGCCCTGCATCAACGCCCGAGGAAGCGGCCGATGACGATCACGATCACCCCGCCGAACACCGCCGCGAGGAAGCTCGTGATGAACGGTCCGCCAACCCGGATGCCCACGGCCCCGAAGATCCAGTGGCCCACCAGTGCGCCGACCAGCCCGATGACGAGGTTGCGCACGAGACCGCCGCGCCCTCCGACGAGCTTCGTGGCAAGCCAGCCCGCGACGAGGCCGAGCAGGAGTGTCCAGAGAAGCGGGTAGCCGAACATGTCAGGTCTATTCCTTTACGCGCATGAGCCAGCGTGCGGCGAATGCGCCTGCCTGTGTCAAAACAAGCACAAGACACGCTCCGATGCTACGATCAACGCTCACATCGCCCGTGAATGGACGGGCGTCGGTCCACAACATTATGGTCAGTAATGGCGCCGTGAAGCAAACGCTATCAATTGCTGCAAGCGCCGCTCTTCTACCTTTGGAATTGTCAATTGTGTTCATGTGTCCTCACGCATTGAGCGCCCTTCCATAGGCATCGAGCACGCTCTCCTTCATCATCTCGGAAAGCGTGGGGTGCGGGAAGATGGTGTGCATCAGGTC
>NZ_JBJTDY010000066.1:0-16427 GCF_046092605.1 Rhabdaerophilum sp.
ATGCTGGCCCCCCCGCCAGCCCAGATTGATGTCGGCCGCGAAAGCCGTTCCGCCCGAAAGCGCGGCGGCCAGGCCAGCGAGGCGGAGCGTCGTGAGGCGCAGCATGGTACTTTCCTTCGTTTTCGATCCGCCACGCGATGCGCACAGACGTGGCCACAGGAATCAGACGAAGAAAAATTGCCGGAAAACGGTTAAGGGCCGATTAACCCTAAAAATTAACCCTAACAAAGGGTAAAGGATCGACGCGCTCCCAGGAGACCTCTTTCGGTTGCCCTTTTCGAAAGCCGGGTGTGGGGCGATGGGCAAGGTCGATCAGGCTGCCTTCGCAATCACCGCGCAGACGTCATCGACCACGCGCGCGACCAGGTCGCGATCATCGCCCTCGGCCATCACGCGGATCACCGGCTCGGTGCCCGAAGGCCGGATCACGAGGCGACCTCCCTTGCCGAGGCTCGCGCGGATCGTCTCGATGGCCGCGGAAACGCCCGCATCCTTCAGCGGTTGTCCGCCAGCGGTCTTCACGTTCTTCAGGATCTGCGGCAGCGGCTCGAAGCGCCGGCAGACCTCGCTCACCGGGCGGCCTTCCTTCTGCACCACGGCCAGCACTTGAAGCGCCGCGATCAGGCCGTCACCGGTGGTGGAGTAATCCGAGAGGATGATGTGGCCGGATTGCTCCCCGCCAACATTGAAGCCATGCTCGCGCATGTGCTCCAGCACATAGCGATCGCCGACGGTGGTGCGCGCGAGGCTGAGGCCCAGGCCTTCGAGATGCCGCTCGAGCCCGAGATTGGACATGATCGTGGCCACGAGGCCCGGCTTCGAGAGGCGTCCATCCTGGTGCCAGCTCTCTGTGATGACGGCCATCAGCTGGTCGCCATCCACCACATGGCCCTTCTCGTCCACGAGGATGACACGATCCGCATCGCCATCGAGCGCGATGCCGATATCGGCGCGCATCTCGCGCACCTTCTGCTGCAGCGCATGCGGAGCGGTGGAGCCGAGATCGCGGTTGATGTTGAAGCCATCGGGCTCGACACCCATCGGGATGACTTCTGCGCCCAGTTCCCAGAGGGCTTGCGGCGCGACCTTGTAGCCTGCGCCGTTTGCGCAATCGATCACGATGCGCAGCCCGTCCAGCTCCATGTTGCGGGGCAGGGTGCGTTTGGCGAATTCGATATAGCGCGCCTGCGCGTCATCGATGCGCCTTGCGCGGCCGATCTGCCCCGAGCCGGCGAGCCGGTTGGACAGATCGGCTTCGAGCAGTTCCTCGATCGCGAGTTCCACGACATCCGACAGCTTGTAGCCATCCGGGCCGAACAGCTTGATGCCGTTATCCTCGTAGGCATTGTGCGAGGCGGAGATCATCACGCCGATATCGCAGCGCATGGAACGTGTGAGCATGGCCATGCCGGGTGTGGGGATCGGGCCCGTGAGCATCACATCCATGCCGATGGAGGTGAAGCCAGCCACGAGCGCATATTCGATCATGTAGCCGGAGAGGCGCGTATCCTTGCCGATCAGCACGCGATGCCGGTGTTCGCCCCGCTTGAAGACGAGGCCTGCCGCCTGCCCGACCTTGAGGGCGAGTTCGGGCGTGATCTTGCCATTCGCCCGGCCACGAATGCCATCGGTGCCGAAATACTTGCGTGCCATGTGCGGTTTCCCCGTCGCCGGATGCCCGGCCCGGCCTTTTTTCAGTCTTCGGGCGTGCCCCAAGCGCGGCAGAGTTTCAAGTCGGCCACGCTGGCCTGCCCAAGGCAATGTTATCCGGAAGAGCTTGGCCCTCACCCTTGCGGGGCAGGCTCCATGCCCCCATCCGGCGCCTGCGGCTTGTGCTTGCCCGTGGAGGGCACGGCCGAACCGCGGGGGGTCTTGGGCTCGTCCGGGTCCTGCCGGTCGGGGCGCTTGCCCTTCATCAGGTCGCGGAGCTCGTCGCCCGTCAGGGTCTCGAACTCAAGCAGGGCCTGCGCCACTGCTTCGAAATCATCCTTGTTTTCCTGGATGATCTTGCGTGCCGTCGTCTCGCCATCCTCGATGAGCTTGCGCACTTCCTGGTCGATCAGCTTGGCGGTTTCATCCGACATGTTGGTGGTCTGCGCCACCGAGTGGCCGAGGAAGACCTCCTGCTGGTTCGAGGCGTAGCGGACGCGGCCAAGCCTCTCGCTCATGCCCCATTCCATCACCATGGAGCGGGCCAGCTGTGTGGCCATCTGGATGTCGCCCGATGCGCCGCTCGTCACCTTTTCCGGGCCGAAGGTAGTGATTTCCGCCTCGCGGCCGCCGAACAGCATGGCGAGCCGGGCCACGGCCTTCTCGCGCGAGAAGGAGTAGCGGTCGCTTTCCGGCAGGGTCATCACCATGCCGAGCGCGCGGCCACGCGGGATGATCGTCGCCTTGTGGATCGGATCAAGGCCCGCGAGCTTCAGGGCGATGATCGCATGGCCCGCCTCGTGATAGGCGGTGAGCTTCTTCTCGTCCTCGGACATGGCCATGGATTTGCGCTCGGCGCCCATCATGACCTTGTCCTTCGCATCCTCGAATTCCTTCATGGTCACGAGGCGGCGATTGCGGCGGGCTGCCATCAGCGCGGCCTCGTTCACGAGGTTCATCAGGTCGGCGCCCGAAAAGCCGGGCGTGCCGCGCGCCAGCACGTGCAGGTCCACATCCGGGGCCAGCGGCACCTTGCGGGCATGCACCTTGAGGATCTTGTCGCGGCCATTCACATCCGGCAGCGGCACCACGATCTGCCGGTCGAAGCGGCCCGGGCGCAGAAGCGCGGGGTCGAGCACGTCTGGCCGGTTGGTGGCGGCGATGATGATGATGCCTTCATTGGCCTAGCAGCCGGCCATCGCCACCAGGTGCTGGTTCCGCGTCTGCTCGCGCTCGTCCTAGCCGCCGCCGTGGCCGGCGCCGCGATGACGACCGACCGCGTCGATTTCATCGATGAAGATGATGCAGGGCGCGTTCTTCTTGGCTTCCGCGAACATGTCACGGACACGGGATGCACCCACGCCGACAAACATTTCCACGAAATCCGAGCCGGAAATCGTGAAGAACGGCACATTCGCCTCCCCCGCGACCGCGCGGGCCGTGAGCGTCTTGCCGGTGCCCGGAGGGCCAACGAGCAATACGCCGCGCGGAATGCGACCGCCGAGACGCTGGAACTTCTGCGGATCGCGCAGGAATTCCACGATTTCCTGCAGGTCTTCCTTCGCCTCGTCGATGCCCGCGACATCATCGAAGGTCACGCGGCCATGCGCCTCGGTGAGGAGGCGCGCGCGCGATTTTCCGAAGCCCATGGCCCGGCCGGCGCCGTTTTGCATCTGGCGGGACATGTAGATCCAGATCGCGATGAACGCGATGATCGGCAGCCAGTTGAGCAGGAAGCCGATATACCAGGGATTGTCGGCATTGGGCGAACGGAACGCCGTGGTCACGTTCTTCTCGCGCAGCTTCTCGATCAGGCGCGTATCCACTGGCCCCAGCGTCACGAAGCCCTGCTGCGTGTCGCGGAAAGTGCCCTGGATCTCGCCACCGGTCACGGTAATGCGCTCGACACGGCCCTTTTCCACCTCATCGAGGAAGGCCGAATAGGGCAGCTCCTGCCCCCCCTGCCGGCTCGCCGGGCTCTGGAAGACCGAGGCAAGGGCGAGTACGAGAAGGAGGATGATCGCCCACAGGGCGATATTCCGGACATTGGGGTTCATCGGGCTCTGGCTTTCGCTCAATCCGCGTTCGTAAGGGCAGCTGCTCTCGCCATGCGGCTAAAGAGCGGACTTCGTATCACTCTATTTAGAAACGTCGGGCGCGATTGCCAAGGCACCGCGCGATTGCAACGCGTTTCCTTTATTCGATCCGCGGCGTGGCGGCGCCGAGCGCACTTCGATCAGCGCGTTGGCATGAGCCACCACGGCCCAGGCCAGCGTGGAGCGGAACGGCCGCTGGTCGCGGATCGCCATGCGCAGGTTGCGCATCAGCATTTCCAGCTTCGCAAGCGGGATTTGCGCATCCATGTTTTCGCGGCCGGCGATCGCGAACATCGAGCGGCGCAACATGCGCATCGCGATCTCGAACGGCTCGGTGCAGAAAGGTTCGGCCTTGAGGCGCATGGTGCCGCCATCGGGGGCATGGCGGATCACGCATGCATCCAGCATGCGCTCGACCACATGCTCGATCGCATCCTCGGTGCGACGCGCCCGGGCGGCCAGCTTGCCAAGGCGCTCCGGTGTCAGCCCCTCCTGGGCAAGAACGGGCATCAGGGCGCGCAGGCGAACCCGCTTGTAGCGCCCGTCGTGATTGGAGGCGTCCTGTGCGAAATGCCAGCCATGCAGGTCGCAGGTCGCAAGCACGCGAGACTTCGGCACATCGAGGAACGGGCGCAGATGGCCGATATGGCCGCGCCTCACGTTGGGGCGCATGGCGCCAAGGCCGCCAAGGCCGGTGCCGCTCGCCATGCGCATCAGAACGGTTTCCGCCTGGTCGTCTAGCGTGTGAGCGGTCACGATATGGCTCGCCTCAATGGCGCGGGCATGGCCGAGCAGCAGCGCGTAACGCCCCTGGCGGGCGGCCTCCTGGCTGAAGGGAGCCGCCGGACGATCCAACCAGAGAAGCGTGCGATGCGGGATCTGCAGTTCCTTGCAGAGGCCGGCGACCATCTTCGCCTCTTCGGCCGCTTCGGGTCTCAGCCCATGGTCAACGGTCGCGACAGCCAGCGGCGGGAGGCAGGCCCGGACAGCCGCCGCGAGGCCGAGCATGGCGATGGAATCCGGCCCGCCGGAAACCGCGAGCAGCAAGCCCTTGGTCTCGTCATTGCCCAGAGCGCCGAGGAACAGGGCCAGCGCCTCTTCGGGAATCAGCGGAAGGCTGTCGGGAGGGGGCTCGTCACCCTTGTCCGGCGGCATTCTCAGCATTGCGCCCGAACCTTTTCCCGCTCGACGGCTGCCCGAATGGCCGCGGAGGCATCCGGGTATTTGACGGGTAACTGGTTGAAGGTCCCGCAAGCCTCGGATTTCGCCCCGAGTCCACGCAAGGCGATACCGAGCTTCAGCATTGCTTCCGGCGCACGGCCCGCCTTGGGGAATTTCGTCGTGACATTCAGATATTGCTCGGCCGCCTCGCGATAGCGAGTGCGAAAGAGATAGCTCTCGCCGAGGAGGAACGTCGCATCCGCCGTGCGGCGATCGCGCGGGTGGGCGCGAAGGAATTCGCGGAAAGCGCCTTCCGCCTCGGCATGGCTGCCTTGTTCGAGCAAGGCGCGAGCGGCCTCGAAATCAACGCGCGGATCGCCCGACGCGCCGGTGACGGGCTGGGGCGCGACTGAAGCGCGCGGATTGCGTGTCACATCAAGCGGCGCGCTGATATCGCCCGCGCCGGGCGGGCCCGGCGTGAGAGGGCGCGGCCCGCCCGGAGCGGCCGGGCTCGTTGCCGGATCGAAGGCATCCTGCCGGCGGCCTGCCGGCGGCGTGGCCGCCGGGCCGAGAGTCGCGGGCGCTGCCGCGCGGGGTGGATTGCCGCGGCCCTGTTCGAGGTCGCGGAAGCGCAGATCGGTATCGGCCTGCAGGCGCTTCAGTTGATCTTCCAGACGGCGCGTCTGGAAGGACATCTCCTCGATCTGCCCATTGAGGCGACGGTTTTCGCTTTCCAGCCGATCGAGGCGCAGCAGCATCTCGGCGGCATCCTGCGCAAAAGCCGGAACGCCAAAGGCCCCCAGAAGGAGGCCCAGGCTCAGCGCGATCTTGCGAATCCACCGCATCATGATGATCTGATCCTACCCGATTGCTGCCCGGCATTCACGCCGGGCACGGGGTGTCCGACGTGATCAACCGCCCGAAAGAACGGTTTGAACGCGGCGATTCTGCGACCAGCAGGAAATATCGTCGCAGGTCGCGACCGGGCGCTCCTTGCCATAGGAGATGGTGCGGATGCGCGACGCCGAAATGCCGCGGGCCACAAGATAGTTCTTCACGGCCTCGGCGCGCCGGGCGCCCAGCGCGAAATTGTATTCGCGGGTGCCGCGTTCGTCGGCATGACCCTCGAGCGTGAAGGAATAGCGCGTGTAGCGTTTGAGCCAGGAGGCCTGCCGCTCCAGAACGGCCTGACCCTGCGCGTTGATTTCGGAGGAATCGGTATCGAAGAATACCCGGTCGCCCACGGAGGCCGACTGGAACTCCGCCACCGAACCTGGGGTGCCGGCGCCACTGAGGCCCGCCGCATTCGGATCGGTCGTCGAGTTCGAGCCACAGGCTGCCACGAAGGCTGTCAGCGCCACCACCACGAAGACACGCGCGAGGCGCGAGAAATCCATTGTCATCCAAGTTACTCCATTGAGCGGCATCGCCGCGCTACTTGCCCGTAAGCGGCATCGCCGCGCTAGTGGCCCGTGAGCGGCATCGCCGCGCGACTGGCCCGCCCGAACCCTTCGCATTTTCGCGATTACCTAAAAGGCGCGCGGATTAACGAAAGCTTCTGTTTAGCCTAATGAAACACTTTCAGACGGGCTCAACCGGGCGACTTTGCGGCAGAAGGTGAACGAAGTGTTGATATTGCAACCTTACGTCACGCCGGCCGCATCGCGCCGCCGGGCAGAAGCGTGGCCTTGAGCGCCTCGCTCATCGGGCCGAACGCAGCGGCGACCAGGCGGGATCGGAGGCGAAATTCGGCGTGGGGATCGGAACATCCACCCGGCCCGTAATATCCACCATATGGAGCTTCGCGCCCGCGCCGCTCTCGCGGAAGAACACGATGTAGCGCCCGTTCGGCGCCCAGCTCGGCCCTTCATTGTGAAAGCCTTCCGTGAGGATGCGCTCGCCCGAGCCATCCGGCTTCATGATGCCGATGGCGAAATTTCCGCCGCGCTGCTTCGTAAAGGCGATCAGATCGCCTTTCGGTGACCAGACCGGCGTGGAATAGCGCCCCTCGCCGAAGGAGATGCGCCGCGCGCCGCCGCCATTCGCATCCATCACGTAGAGCTGCTGGCCGCCGCCCCGATCGCTTTCGAAGACGATCTGGCTGCCATCGGGTGAAAAGGAGGGCGAGGTGTCGATCGCGCCGCCCCCGGTCAGCGGGCGCAGGCTGCGCGATCCAAGATCGACCGCCACGATATTCGCCTGCCCGTTATTCTCGATCGACATCGCCAGCGTGCCGCCATTGGGCGCAAAACGCGGCGCGAAGCTCATCACGCCATCCTGCCCGATCACGTTGCGCTGGCCGGTGCCGAGATCCAGGACCTGCACGCGCGGGCGGCCATCGCCGAAGGCCATGAAGGCCACGCGATCGCCGCGCGGCGAATAGCGCGGGGTGACCAGCAGTTCCTCGCCCGAGGAGAGTGCCAGGAAATTCGCACCGTCCTGATCCATGATGGCGAGGCGCTTCCGGCGCTTGTCCTTCGGACCGGTCTCGTCAACGAAGACGATGCGGGTATCGAAGAAGCCGGTCTCGCCGGTGATGCGCTCGAACACGGCATCCGATGCGAGATGCCCGAGGCGCCGCCAGGCGGCGGCGTCCACGCCATGGCGCTGGCCGAGAATGGCCTTGCCGGTGGAGACCTCCCAGAGGCGATATTCCACAGCGAGCCGCCCGCCATCGCGCACCACGCGCCCGTTCAGCAACGCCTGCGCGCCAATGCCCTGCCAGGCGGCGAAATTCGGCGTCGCATCAAAAGCGATTTTCTGTTCGGGGAAGCGCGCGCGATCGAGCGGTTCGAACACGCCGGAACGCTTCAGATTGTTGGTGATGATGCCGGCAACCTCCTGCCCCTGCAAACCTTCGCCCACAAAATCCACGATGGCGATCGGCATCGGCTTGAAATTGCGCGGGTTGATATCGATGCAGAGCGTGCCGGCATTGCAGCCCGCGCCCTGGGCGAACGCGCCGGCGCTGATCACCAGCGGCATGGTGAGACAGGCAACAAGACCCGACACAATTCCAAGGAATCGGAAGCCCGGCGGGCGAAGAAGGCGAAGCGGGTTCAGCATGGTTTGGCTCGTTCACTGCATCTCGCTCGGGTCGAACCCGATGAGGAGCGATTTCCAGTCTTCATAGGTGGCCATGAAGCGCTCGGGGATCTTGAAGGGTGCGCAATTGCGCAGGGCGCGCATATTGGCTTCCGCATAGGGCATGTAGCCCGGCTCGTTCATGGGGTTGGTGAGCGTCGGGCCGGAGGTGATCGAACCGTCGCGGCCAAGCGCAAGCGCCACGATGGGCTTCGAATGCGGGATCGCCCCCGGCGGGATCGAGAGGCAGCGATTCATCTGCTCCGTCAGCAGGCCGATCAGCTGCGAACGTTCCGAAGGCGACAGCCGCCTTCCGGTGGCGTTCTCGGTGCCAAGGCTTGCCTCCCGGCTTACCTGCGCGCCCGTGGCGCCGGTGGAGGAGGGCGCCTCGCGTGACGTGAGAAGCCGCTGGCGGATCGCGTCCTCCAGCCTTCTGGCCTCGGCGGCTTCCTTCTCGCGCTTCTCGCGATCCTCGCGCGTCCTGCGCTCGGCAGCGGCGCGTTCATCCGCGCGCTTCTTCTCTTCGGCCTTCCGGTTTTCCTCGGCCTTGCGCTGATCCTCGGCGGCTTTCGCCTCCTCGCGGCGCTTCTCCTCGATCTGCTTCTGCTCGAGGAGTTTCGCGAGATCCTCCTTTTTCGGCTCGGGCTTCGGCTCGGGGCGCTTCGGCGGGGTCGGGAGCTCGGCCTTCTCGTCCTCCGGTTCTTCCGGCTGGGGCTTGGGCTCCGGCGGACGAGCGACGGGCTTCGGTTCGGGCGGGCGAACGGGCGGAGGCGGCAGCGCCGCCACCTGGCGCTGCGGCTCGGGTTTCGCCTCGGCTTTCGGCGGCTCGGCCTTCACCGGTTCGGCCGCGACATCCCTCTTCGCCTCGCCCGGGTCATTGTTCCGACGGATCTCGGAGACGCTTTCGGCGCGCGGCTGCGGCTCGGGCTTCTTCTCGCCCTTCTTTTCGCCCTTCATCATCTCGTTGAACTCACGTTCGGAGATGACATCCACCGCGACACCTTCCTGCGCGGGCGTGAAGGGCTTGGCGGAAGAGAACGCGGCCAGCCCCACGATCAGCATGGCGGCATGCCCTGCGACCGAGACGAACCCGCCCGGCTGGCGCCAGTCGAGAAGGCTTCTGAGGGTGTCGAGCTTCCGCGCCATGTCTTCGCGAAACCCTTACCTGCGTTCCTGCGGCTGGTTGATGAGGGCCGTCTTCGCGTAGCCGCCCGCTTTCAGCGCCGCGAGAACCTCGGCCACGCGACCGTAATTCACCTGCGCCGCACCCCGGATATAGATGCGCTCGTCGAAGCCGTCCTTCGCGATCGCCTGGATCTCCGGGATGAGGCGCTCGATCGTCACTTCCTTCTCCTGCAGGAAGAGCCTGCCGCGTTCGTCGATCGTGACGGCAATCGGCTTCTGCTCGATGTTGAGCTGGGCCGCGCCGGTCTTCGGCAGATCCACCGGCACGCCGACCGTGAGCAGGGGTGCCGCGACCATGAAGATCACCAGCAGCACCAGCATCACGTCGATGAAGGGGATCATGTTGAGTTCGGCCATGGGAGCGGCCTTGCGCCCCTTGCGCCTCTTCCCTCCGGGCATGGAAACGGAAGCCATCGCCCTTCCTCCTCAGGCCGCGCCGCGGTTCTGCACCGTGCCGGCGCGCTCGTCGATCTGGCGCGAGAGGATCGCGGAGAATTCATCCGCGAAGCTTTCGAGCCGGCCCTGGATCTTTCCGGCATCGCGCACGAACTTGTTGTAGAAGATATTGGCCGGAATGGCGGCGGCCAAGGCTATGGCAGTCGCGAAGAGCGCTTCCGCAATGCCCGGCGCGACAACCGCGAGCGAGGTGTTCTTCGAAGCGGCAATCGAGCGGAAAGTCGTCATGATGCCGAAGACCGTGCCGAAAAGGCCGATATAGGGCCCCACGGAGGCGATGGTCGCAAGCGCGAGCAGCTTCGATTCGAGCCTTTCCACCTCGCGGGCAATCGAGACATCGAGCACCTTGTCGATGCGGGTTTGCAGGCTTGCGAAACCGCGCCCCGAGCCCTCGAAGGCGCGGCGCCATTCGGTCATGGCCGCGATGAAGAGGGCGGCAAAACCGTCATTCGTCTTGTTCACGAGGCCGCGATAGAGTTCATCAAGGCTCTGGCCAGACCAGAAACGGTCCTCGAATTCATCCATGCTTTTCGCCATGCTGCGCATGGCGATCGATTTGTTGATGATGATGGCCCAGGACCATACCGACGCTACGGCCAACCCGATCATCACCAGCTTCACGATGAAGTGAGCATGCATGAAGAGGGCAATGAGCGAGAGATCCACTTGGGCTTCTGCGCCGGGCATTCCGTTATCCTTCCTTCGCGAACCGGCGAGGGCCCGGTTCCGCTTGGTCCGTTCAGGGGTCCATGCGCGCGGTTTGGGACCAAACTGGGGCAAGCACAGGGAAAGCTTCGCGCGGAAGGCCTTCCCGCCCGGCTCCCCTCATCCATCCCCGTTTATGGTTAAGGATTGGCTAGAAAATCAAGTCTCGAACGGAGATCCGCGCCGAATTTCCGGGGCTTGCCGCCAGCGAGATGCGCGATTTCCACCCGCGCCGAACAGAGAAGCGCCTCGCCGCGCAGCAGTTTCTGCCTCATCACCAGGCTCGCGGCACCCACCTCCGCGACATGCGTCTCGACCGTGACGACGTCATCCATCCGGGCCGGCGAGCGGAAATCGATCTCCATCCGCCGCACCACGAAGAAGAACGGCCCCCCCTCCGCCTCGAACAGGGCGCGATGATCGACACCGAGATCCCGCAAGGCTTCCGTCCGGGCCCGCTCGAAAAAGTGAAGGTAGCGTGCGTGATAAACGAAGCCGGAGAAATCCGTGTCCTCGTAATAGATGCGGATGGGGAGCGTCGCTGTCATGCGCCCATCTCAACCATCACAATTTCGGGCGGAACGCCGACACGGATCGGCAATATGCTACATCCCAAGCCACCTGAAACGACAACATCCCGTTTGCCGATTTGAAAATGGCCATAGGGGAACTTCTTGCTGCCGCGAGAAGCTGATGCCGGCCGCCAGCCAAAAAGATTGACCTGACCACCATGCGTGTGTCCACACAGTGTAAGACAGACTCTTTCGGGGATGGACGGGATGATGTCTGGCTCGTGAGCGATCAAAATGATAGGATCTTCCGTCGCAATCTGTTGCAAGAGCCCCGGCAAATCATCCAGGCCTGTAACTCGCTTCCCAGCTGGCGCAGTCCTGTTCAGCATCGCAAGCTGATCTTCCAAACCCGCAAGCCAAAACCCACGACCTTGATGAGCCAGTCTGACAGCCCGATTTGAGTAGACAGGAATACCAACGGCTTCGAGCGCACGTTGAGCAACCGTTGGCCCGCCTTGCCGACGCTGCGCCTCCCGGTCATCCCACCAATCGTGGTTGCCGAGGATGGCATGAACACCAAGGGGCGCCTTAAGCAGGGCGAGTTCTGCAGCCCATTCCGAAGAAGGGATTTCTCCAAGCCGCCATCGTTTCATTCCGGCAGTATAGTCGCCAAGCAGGACTGTAAGGTCTGGATTGAGTTTATTTGTTTGTTCAACGATAGAGCGAATGCGATCCAACGACATCCAAGGATCGCAAGCGTGAATGTCAGCAATAACTGCAATTTTTAAATTTATGTCTTTCGGCCAATTCTCAGGCGTGAGTTTGTAGCGTGTCACATTTGGGCGCTGCATTGGGCCATAACCGACAGCGTAAGCCACACCCGCAATAAAGGTTCCAATTCCTCCAAGGAAAATCTTCAGGAACGATCGGCGATCGAAATTCACTCCTCCTCCCCCTCGAACAGGCCGAACTGCGCGGGCTGGCGGGCGGGTGGTGTCATCCCCAAATGACGGAAGGCTGCATCCGTGAGAAGCCGGCCGCGCGGCGTGCGCTGCAGGAAGCCCTGCTGGAGCAGGTAGGGTTCGATGATGTCCTCGACCGCATCGCGCGGCTCGGAGAGAGCGGCCGCCATGGTTTCGATGCCCACGGGACCGCCGGAGAATTTCTCGGCGATCGTCGTCAGATAGCGCCGGTCCATCAGATCGAGGCCGATGGAATCGACATCGAGCATCGTCAGGGCCTTGTCGGCGATATGCCGCGTGACCTTGTCCGCGCCTTCGACGATCGCGACATCGCGCACGCGTCTGAGCAAGCGCCCGGCTATGCGGGGGGTGCCGCGCGCGCGCCGCGCGATTTCGTTCGCGCCATCGGGCGCGATCCCGATGCCGAGCACGCGTGCGCCGCGCGTGACGATCAGTTCGAGTTCCTCCACCGTGTAGAAATTGAGCCGCACGGGAATGCCGAAGCGATCGCGCAGCGGGGTGGTGAGAAGCCCCGCGCGCGTGGTGGCGCCCACGAGCGTGAATTTCGGCAGGTCGATCTTCACGCTTCGTGCGGCCGGGCCTTCGCCGATGATGAGATCGAGCTGGTAATCCTCCATCGCGGGGTAGAGGATTTCCTCCACCGCCGGGTTGAGGCGATGAATTTCGTCGATGAACAGCACATCGCGCTCGTCCAAGTTGGTGAGCTGGGCGGCCAGATCGCCCGCTTTGGCGATCACCGGGCCGGAGGTGGAGCGGAAATTGACGCCAAGCTCGCGCGCGACGATCTGCGCGAGCGTGGTTTTGCCAAGCCCCGGCGGGCCGACGAACAGCACATGGTCAAGCGCCTCGCCACGCGCCTTCGCGGCGGCGATGAAGACCTTCAGGTTCTCCTGCGCCTGGGCTTGCCCGATGAATTCGCCAAGCTGCAACGGGCGGATGGTGGTGTCCACATCATCGCCGCGCTTTTCTGGGTTCAGGAGGCCTGGGCGGGTCATAGGGTGGGTTCCGTTCGTATTACGTCATCCCAAAGCGCAGCATCACTCCCATGATCATTGCGGCTGGCAGGGTTCTGTAGGATTTCAATGCGCCCCGTTTGAAATTCAGACCACGATTCGCAAGGTGAAAACGGTCGTTTCTTTGTTTCATAATCCTGATAAAGACTTGAAAAGTCCTTTTTTAGGACATCTAGGCATGATCGAGCAAGCTCTTGGAGAAATCCGATACTTGTTGGAGGTGGATCATAATCGAAGTGATATCGCCATGTTTCAAACAAACTTCTTGGTTTTTTTGGGTCAGGGATCAGTGAATTTCTAATATCCTCCTCAAGATTTTCGAACGTAAAATAATTACGAAAGCTATTACGAATCGCTGTTTTCGTTTTCTCATTGATGTTTTTGTATAGTTCCCATGTGTTATGACTTTTTGGTGTTTCTGACGTTGATTTAGACAGAAGGCCAAGCAATTTGAGCGATATCTCGATTGATAACGCGTAGTTGATGACAGCTGGTCCTACGACACTATGAGACGGATAGCTCCCGAATTCCAATTCGATCGCGCATCTTTCACCACCCATGAAGAATGAAATTGCCGTCGCGAGCATCCGAAGCTCTCGTGAAATGGCTTCATTAGCATCACTCACTTCGCCAACTCCCTGAGCCCCTGCCGGATGAGCGCGCTGGTTTCCGCGCCTTCGCCGAGCGCTTTTGAGGCCCCCGCGACCGCCGCGGCGGCCTGCGGCTGGCCATAGCCGAGATTGATCAGCGCCGAGATCGCATCTTTCACCGGCCCCTTGGCGCGGCCTTCATCGAGTTCGCCCGCAAGTTTCACCACCGCCGGGTCAACCGAACCAAAAGCCGGGGCCTTGTCCTTCAACTCCACGCAGATGCGTTCGGCGAGCTTCGGGCCGACGCCGGAGGTGCGGGCAATCGCCGCCTTGTCCTTCATGGCGATGGCATTGGCGAGTTCGCCGGGCTTCAGCGTGGAGAGGATGGCGAGCGCCACCTTCTGCCCCACGCCCTGCACGCCGAGAAGGATGTTGAACCACGCTTTCTCGGTTTCGCTCGCAAAGCCGAAGAGGCGGATCATGTCCTCGCGCACGATGGTTTCGATGAAAAGCGTCGCGGCTTCCCCCGCCTGCGGCAGCGCCTGCAAGGTGCGGGACGAGCAATGGACCAGATAGCCGATGCCATGCACGTCGAGGATCACATGTTCCTCGCCGTAGCTGTCGATCATGCCTTTGAGCTTGCCGATCATCCATTCACCTCACGGGGAGCAGCGGAGGAAGGTGGAGGCCGGGGTGCCATCCGGCCAGGCGATGCGCAGGCGGTTCGGCTGCACCTCCATATGGAAGCGTTTCGGCCCGCCCGAGCCGGCATGCAGGCCGCGGCATTGCCTGCCATCCACCTGCCAGAGCGTGCGATCACCCGCTTCGCCGCGCAG
This sequence comes from Rhabdaerophilum sp., assembly GCF_046092605.1. Taxonomy (NCBI): domain Bacteria; kingdom Pseudomonadati; phylum Pseudomonadota; class Alphaproteobacteria; order Hyphomicrobiales; family Rhabdaerophilaceae; genus Rhabdaerophilum; species Rhabdaerophilum sp. Next base: position 14,272 of record NZ_JBJTDY010000066.1, read on the forward strand.
ATAAAGTGTCAGGCCCTCGCAGGAGAACACGCTCGATTCGAAACCGTTCGCCTTGACGGTAAGAAAGAAATCCTTCGTGGCGCAGCTCGCGGCATCCACCGCATAACGCCCCGGCACGGGCTTCTGCGGCGCGGCCAGCGCAGAACCCATCAGGGCAAGGCTGGCCGCAAGGCCCGGGGCAATTCTCATTTCTGCCCCCGGTGATGCGCGTGGCAGATGGCGATGGCGAGCGCATCGGCCATGTCATCGGTGCGGAATTCCGCTTTCGGCAGCAACACCTTCACCATCATGCGGATCTGCTCCTTCTCGGCATGGCCCGCGCCGACGACGCTCTTCTTCACCTGGTTCGGGGCATATTCCACCACACGGAGCCCGGCCTGGGCCGGCACCAGCATCGCAACGCCGCGCGCCGCGCCAAGCTTGAGGGTGGAGCGCGGGTCCTTGTTGAGGAAGGTCTCCTCCACGGCCGCCTCGTGCGGCTGATGATCGTGGATCACCTGCAGGAGGCCTTCATGAATGGCCGCGAGGCGATCCGCGAGATCGGCCTTGGGCGAGGGCTCCACGGCGCCACAGGCGATGTAGGAAAGACGCGTGCCCTCGATGGCAACGATTCCCCAGCCCGTATGCCGGAGGCCGGGATCGATGCCGATGATTCGCTTCGCGCTTGCCATGCCCGTTTCTATGCCGGCCAGGGCGAGAACGAAAGGTGAAGATCAGGCCTGGGCCGCTCAGGCTGTGAGTTTCGCCATCACCTCGTCGGAAACCTCGAAATTCGAGAAGACGTTCTGCACATCATCGTCGTTGTCGAGATTGTCGAGAAGCTTCATCACGCTCTGGGCCTTCTCCTCGTCCACCAGCACGTGGTTCTGCGGCTTCCAGATGATTTTCGCGGAAGCGGGCGCGCCGAGCTTGGCTTCGAGCGTTTTCGACACGTCGGAGAGATCCGCGAAGGCACAGGTGATGGTGTGGCCGTTCTCGTCCGAGGCGACATCCTCTGCACCCGCCTCGATCGCGGCTTCCATGACGGTATCGCCGTCGCCGGCTGAAGCGGGGTAGGTGATCTCGCCGATGCGGTCGAACTGGAAGGTGGCCGAGCCCGTGGCGCCGAGTTCGCCGCCCGCCTTGGTGAAATAGGAGCGCACGGCCGCGCTGGTGCGGTTGCGGTTATCCGTCAGCGCCTCGACGATCAGCATCACGCCGCCGGGGCCGCGACCCTCGTAGCGGATTTCCTCGAAATTGTCGGCCTCGCCGCCGGTCGCCTTCTTGATGGCACGCTCGATATTGTCCTTCGGCATGTTCTCGGCGCGCGCGGCGAGAACGGCCATGCGCAGGCGCGGGTTCATGTTCGGATCGGGCAGACCCAGCTTGGCCGCCACCGTGATTTCCTTCGCGAGCTTGCCGAACAGCTTCGATCGCACGGCATCCTGCTTGCCCTTGCGATGCATGATGTTCTTGAATTGCGAATGGCCGGCCATGGCGGAGCCCCGTCTTCGTGGATCACGTGGTTGGAACGGGCTTTTAGAAAAGCGTGCGGCAAAAGAAAAGCGGCTGTTCGAGGCCGGGATCGGTGTTCCGATCGAAGCGGATCGAAACACTGCCCCGTCCTTGGTCCTGTCGCGTTTTCTTCACGCGAACCGGTGCCCACTTCGCTTGAAAACACTCCCTGGCTCATTGTCGCATTTTCTGCGATCAACCGGCGTCCACTTGATCGGAACATGCTCCCCATGCGCATTCTCTTCCTCGGCGATGTGGTCGCCAAACCCGGCCGCGAGGCGGTCCAGCGGCACCTCCCCTCGCTGCGTGAGCGCTGGAAGCTCGATTGCGTGGTGATCAACGGCGAGAATTCCGCCGGCACCATCGGCATCACGGAGGCGATCTGCAACGAAATCCTCGATGCCGGCGCGGATTGCGTGACCCTCGGCAACCATGCCTGGGACCAGCGCGAGGCGCTTGTCTTCATCGAGCGCGAGCACCGGCTTCTCCGCCCCGCGAATTTCATGCGCGGCACGCCGGGTCGCGGTTCGGCCCTCATCGAGACGAGGAAAGGTGCCCGCGTGCTGGTGGTGAACCTCATCGGGCGCGTCTTCATGCAGATATCCGACGATCCCTTCGCCGAGATCGACCGGCAGATGGAGGCCTGCCCGCTGGGCCAGGGC
>NZ_JBJTDY010000067.1:0-21550 GCF_046092605.1 Rhabdaerophilum sp.
TACCAGGTGCGCGGCGTCGATCTCTCCGACATCACCTTCGTGCGCGGCAAGACCGGCTGGATCGTGTTCGATCCGCTGGTGACGGCGGAAGCCGTGCGCGCCGCGACGAAACTGTTCTAGGAGAAGGTGGGCGAAGGCCGGCCGATCACGGCGGTCATCTATTCGCACACCCACGGCGACCACTGGGGCGGCATTCGCGGCCTCGACATCAAGGACGAAGACGTAGCCTCGGGCAAGGTGCAGATCATCGCGCCCGTGGACTTTATGGATTTCACCGTCGCCGAGAACGTCTTCGCCGGCAACGCCATGAACCGGCGGCTGTTCTACCAGTACGGGCTGCTGCTGCCGGTGGCACCGCACGGCTTCGTCACGCAAGGCCTGGGGCACAAGATCTCGGCTGGTCAGACGGGCCTGATCGCGCCGACGCGTTCCGTTTCCGAACCCATCGAGGAGTTCGAGGTCGACGGCGTGCGGATGATCTTCCAGAACACGCCGAACACCGAAGCGCCGCGCGAGATGAACACCTACTTCCCTGACATGAAGGCCCTGTGGATGGCCGAGAATGTCACGGCGACGCTGCACAACATCTACACGCTGCGCGGCGCGCAGGTGCGTGATGCGCTGCGCTGGTCGAAGTACATCAACGAGGCGCTGCATCGCTTCGGCAAGGAAGCCGAGGTGATGTTCGCCTCCCACCACTGGCCGCGCTGGGGCAATGCGCGTATCCAGGAGGTGATGCGCGACCAGCGCGATCTCTATGCGCACATGAACAACCAGGTGCTGCACTTCGCCAACCAGGGCGTCACCATCAACCAGATCCACAACGTCTACCGTCTGCCGGAATCGATCCTGAAGAAGTGGCATTGCCGCGGCTATCACGGCTCGCCCGAGCATAACGCGCGCGGTGTCGTCCAGCGGTTCCTGGGCTTCTGGGATTGCAACCCCGCGACGCTCGTGCCGCTTTCGCCGGAGGAATCGGCGCCGCTCTATGTGGAGATGATGGGCGGTTCGGCGAAGATCATCGCTCGCGGGCAGGAACTCTTCAACGAGGGCAAGTATCTGCTGGCGATGGAGATCGTCAACAAGCTGGTACAGGCCGAGCCGCAGAACGGGGCCGCGAAGGACCTGCTGGCCGACATCTTCGAGCAGCTGGGCTATCAGCAGGAGAACCCGGGGATTCGCAACAGCTACCTCTCGGGCGCCTACGAACTGCGCTCCGGCATCCCGCAAGGCGAAGCGGCGAGCAGCAGCAGCCCCGACGTCATCAGGGCCATGTCGACCGAGCTGTTCCTCAACTTCCTCGGCATCAAGATGGACAGCCGCAAGGCGGAGGGGTTGCGCTTCGCCATGAACCTCGTCACGCCAGATAATGGCGAGAAGTTCCTGATCGAACTCGAAAACGCCACGCTCACCAACATTGCCGGCTTCCAGGCGGAGAAGCCGGACCTCACTCTCACCATCAACCGCTCCGAGCTCGAACTTACGATGATGGGCGTCAAGAAGCTTGAGGATCAACTGAAGGACGGAACCGCCAAAGCGGTAGGCGACGTGAGTATTCTCGGCAAGCTGGCGGCAACCATGGTGGAGTTCGATCCGCGCTTCGAGGTGATGGCTGGCACAAAAGCCCGGACGGCAAAGGTTGCATCCGATGCCTACGAAGCGGAGATCGGCGCAGTCATTCCGGAGTAGGAGCTTGCGCCACCTGCGCATTCAGAATGATGCGCGCTCCCGCTGCTCCCGGAGCGCGCACCATGGTGAAGCCGGGTCCTCGCGAGGCCCCGGTCGCCAGCGCGACCCGACCGGACAGGTAGAACAGTCGCGCTGATCCGAATTCTCGGCGCGATTGTTCCGCCTGCGGTACGGGCCGCACGCTCGTCCAGGAACAACGCCGCGATGGCCGCCGGATCGGTCGGCAGGCTCCCAGAGCTGGTTTTCGGTTTCACCGAGCCTCTGGGCGACTAGAGCATTTTCCGACCAAGTGGATACCGGTTGGTCGGAAAATGTGTGAAACAATAAGGAATGAGAGCGGACGGCCTGTTTCAACCAGATCGGAATCCGCCCCAGCAAGAGTGTGAAGATGGCACTGATGGCAGCCATGATGGTCAGGCGGCGTCACGGTATCTGGCGATCTGCCAGTTCCACGGCAGCAGCTCCGGCAGTCTTGACTGCGGGATGACGGCAATGCGGGTGAAGACATCGGCGAGCCAGGCCTGCGGATCGATGTCATTGAGCTTCGCGGTGGCGATCAGCGTCACTGTTTCGGCAGCACGGTCTGAGCTGCGGTCAGAGCCCGAAGATTTTCGGAGCGGTCTCCACAGCGGCCGGCCGCACTGGTCAGTGGCAGGCCAAGGCGCGAGGATATCGCGCGCGCGGCGAGCATGACAGCACGCGCGTCGAGTCCGGTCTCTATGCCGCAATCGGACAGCATCCGCACCATATCTTCCGTCGGATAATTGCCGGTTGCGGTTGGTGTGGCCACGCCTCCGCCAATGCCGCATATTGCGGTTTCCAGCCAGTCGATGCCCGCCTCAAGCGCGCATAAAGTGTTGGCGGCCGCCATCCCGCCCATGTCATGCACATGGTAGCCCAGTTCAACGCCCGGCCAGCGCGCGCGAATGCGGCCAAAGCGGTCCTGCACTTCGCGCGGATGTTCGAGCCCCAGGCTTCCCGCCAGATAGACAGAACGCACACCCGCCTCCCAGGCCGCATCAATGAGGCCGAGCACGCGGCTTTCGTCAATCGCGCCGTCATAAGGGCAGAAGAAGGCCATGCCGATTGCCAGCACGAAGCGGCATCCCGCTCCTCGCGCCACGTCATGGCTGGCGAGAGCCTGCGTGAGTGCATCAGTGAGCTTCATGTTCTGGTTGCGCGCGGTATAACCCTCGCTTGCGGTGACCAGCCCTACGATCTCGTCGCAACCGGCTGCGACAGCGCGTTCGGCACCGCGCCTGTTGGGTGCGAGCCCGCGATACAAGGTGCCGGATCGGCGCATGATGCCGGCCATCACCGCATTAGCATCGGCGAGGTTCGGGATCGCCCGGGGCGAGACGAAGCCGGTGACCTCGATCGTGCCAAAGCCCAAGGCCGACAGCGTATCGACCAGCCAGATCTTCTCAGCGGTTGGAAGCGTGCGTGAAAGGCTCTGCAAGCCGTCACGCGGCGCAACCTCTACGATGCGGACGCGGCGTGGAAATTTCATGATCGATCTGGCAGGAGGCCAGCCTCACGCAGTTCCTTCTCGTCAAGGCCCAGCTTGCCGATCAGGATTTCCGCACCGTGTTGACCCACGCGCGGACCGGTCTGACGCACCTCTTGTGGCGTGCGTTGCATGCGTCCTGCCGGTGCCTGCATTCTCAGCGGCCCGAGTTCCGGATCATCCACGCGGATGACATTCCCCCGCGCGGCGATATGCGGATCATCAAGAATGTCCGCCACGGAGTTGACGGGTGCGACGACGGCATCGGCATTTTCCAGCTTCTCAATCAAAACCGCTCGATCAAACTGTTCGATGCCGCCCTGAATCAGCGCATCAAGGGCCTCGACATTGGCCACACGGTCACGATTGGTGGCGAAGCGGGGGTCTTCTCTGAGCGCGCCCAAATCCAGCGCCTCGCAAAGGCGTTCGAAGGAGCGATCAGAACTGGCCGAAAGGGTCACCCAGCGCTGATCGCGTGTCCGGTAGACATTGCGTGGCGCAACCCAAGGCAGACGGCTGCCGCTGCGCTCCTGCACTCGTCCATTTTGGTCGTAATCAATCACAAAAGGACCGAGCATGGCGAACATTGTGTCATAGAGCGCAAGATCGACGATCTGTCCGCAGCCGCTGCGCCGCGCCTCATGGACAGCGGCGAGCCCCAGCAGGGCCCCCATCACGCCGGAGCTTGAATCAGCGAGGCCGAAGGCGGGGAGCATGGGTGGCCTGTCCGGATCACCCGAAATATAGGCCGCGCCTGCGAAGCCTTCCAATGCCGTGCCGAAACCGGGCTTGCGGGAATGGGGTCCCTGTTGGCCATAGCCGGTGACGCGCAGCATGACGAGACGCGGATTGATCGCCCGGAGCTGTTCAAAGCCAAGGCCCCATTTCTCCATCGTGCCAGGCCGATAATTCTCCACAATCAGATCAGCATCCTTCACGAGACGCCGGATGATCTCTTGCCCGAGCGGCGTGCGCAGATCGGCGCAGACTGACCGCTTGTTGCGATTGATCACTTTGGCATAAAGGCCCACGCCATTGCGTGCGCTACCCCAGGCACGGAGTTCGTCGCCGGTGCCGGGCCGCTCGACCTTGATCACATCCGCACCAAGGTCACCGAGATGCATGGATATGGAGGGGGCAGCGAGAAAATTCGATGCATCGATCACCTTAACATCCGCGAGGCATCCTTGCCTCGGCTGCGATTGTTTCATGATCCGGCCTTCTTCTGCTGAAGATGTGCAATGATGTTCTGTGAAGGGTTCAGGCCCGGCGGTGGGGCGCATTGCAGGGCCCGAAACCCGCTCTCGATAATGATGTGGCGCACCAGCGCTTCGGCGTCGTCGGGCGAGCCGCTGCGCAACACTTCGACAAAACTTTCGTGGTTCTTTAGAACCTGTTCGGGCGAGGTATCATAGGCAGGGTTCATACGCTGCATGAAGAGCCGCAGCAGCACATTGATGTTGCTCCATGCTTTCAGCAACATCGGGTTGTCGGCAGCCTTGACGATGGTTTCGTGAAACACAGTATCCAGCTGGCGCCAGCGAGCGGATTTGCCGTTCTTTGCTTCCTGCTCCATGCGCTTCGCAACTTTCGCTATTTGGGCGAGAGCGGAGGGGGAGCGGCGCCCCGCGACCAACCTCGCCGCCATGCTTTCGATCGTGGCGCGCATCACGATCATGGCGGCAATCTCATCGCTGTCGAGCTTTCGAACATAGGCGCCTCGATCATCGCGGATTTCCAACAGCCCGTCGGCGGCAAGGGTCTTGACCGCCTCGCGCAACGTCGCTCGGCTCACTCCCAAGCGTTCGGACATGTTGACTTCGAGGATGCGGTCTCCCGGACGCAACTCGCCCTCGCGAATGGCCTCGGCCAAAGCATCGGCCACCGCGCTGCTGAGCGATTGGCGCTTCAAACGACCGAGCCCGGCATGGGGCCCTATCTCCTGCTCTTGGTCCATGAGGTCTTCCTGCTTGTCAATTCCGGCCCATGAATTGTCACGCCCTCATGCCACAGCTTTCGGACGCCGGAGATGATAATCGATTTCCTGCTGGAAAGCATGGCCGAGGGCGAGCAATCCCGCCTCGCCCCACCAGGGTCCGATGAGCTGCATCCCGAGCGGTAGCCCATCACGTGTGAAGCCGCAGGGCACGGAAAGGGCAGGCACCTCGGCGAAGGACCACACAAAGGTGAAGCGAGTTAGATCCTTCGTTGCCGCGATCATCGCTTGGCTCTGCTGGGCAAGCGGGGCCGGACCTTTCACGGTGGGCGTGAGCACCGCATCGACGGATGCGAAGGTTTCCGCGACACTTCGCGCCCAGCGCTCCTTGGCCCGCATGGCGTGGGCATAATCCCTCCCCGATGCGTTGTAACCGATCATCATGCGTTCGCGGATGTCAGCGCCTAGCCCCGATTGTGGGTTCTCCAGCGCGGCGCGATGGAAATCCGCGGCATCCGAGAGCAACATCGGGGTCATAACTGCTTGGATTTTTTCCGCTTCGGGCAAATCGATCGGCCTTATCTCAGCGCCCAGAGAGGTGTAGAGCGCGAAGGCCTGCTCCATGAGCCGACCGAGATCAGGGTCGAGGTCATCGAAGAAGAAGCGTTTCGGCACACCGATCCGCACACCTCTCACGCCACGCGTCACGGCGGTGAGGAAGCTTTCAACCGGCTGCCGCACGGAAATCGGATCGGCCGGATCATATCCGGCAATCGCTTCATAGATGGCCGCCACCGTCGTAACATGACGAGACAGAGGGCCTATTGTATCGAAGCGAGGGCTAACCGGGGTTGAGCCGGTATTCGGAACGCGGCCAACGGTTGGGCGCAATCCAACGACGCCATTCAGCGCGGCGGGAATGCGGATGGAGCCGCCCGTGTCCGAGCCGAGAGAGGCCGCGCACATCCCTGCTGCGACACTGGCACCCGAACCGCCGCTCGATCCGCCTGGAATGCGCTCGGGATCCCATGGATTCCGGCAAGGGCCGTGGTGCGGATTCTGCGTGGTGCCGCCAAATGCGAATTCATGCAGGTTCACTTTTCCAAGGACAACTGCTCCGGCCGTGGCGAGACGGGCGCTAACCGTCGCGTCGTGGTTTGGCAGGGTGTGGAATTCAGCGGCGGAGCCGCATGTCGTCGGCAGGCCCGCGACATCGATATTGTCCTTGATCGACACGACGCATCCACCGGCCGCCGAGAGCATCCGCCCAGCGTCAAGAGCGGCATCAACCAGTGCTGCGTCCCGGCGCGCCCGGTCGGCGGCAATGGTAATGAAGGCGCGCAGTTTTCCATCCTGCGCCTTGATCGCAGCAAGATTCTGCTCGACAGCCTGACGCGTGGGTCCTGTCATCTTCGGGTCTCCATGGTGGCTTGCTTGCAACGCGCGAGGCAAAGCCCAGTGAGAAGCATCTCGCTGATGCGCTGGTTGAACCGGTCGAGCGCCGTTTCCATTGTCTTCGGCAGGTCGGTGTTCTCCGGGCGCGGTGGAAGTGCCGCCAACTTGGCATGGGCGGCACGAAAATCGGGAAGCGCAACGAGTTGCGCAATCGGCGCTTCTGCCGCGCGCAGAAAGTCGGGTTCCAGTGCGAGGTGCACCCACATTGTCGGTCTGATGCCGGTTGTCGCACCCGGACCCGCCGTAGCGAGCCGGTCCACAATCTCGCGCAGGCAAATGGGCAGTTCGGAAAAACGCGGCACCGGTGGAATGGATGTCGGTGCGTCAGGCAGGACTGCGTTTGCCTCTGTCGTGAAGGCGCAGCCCATCACCATCCGCACCATCGCGAGGTTCATGCTGTTGCCACGCTCATAGCTTGCAAGGATGCCACGCGCTTTCTCTCCCTGTGGCAGTGAGGGCAGGGGCGGGCAGCGACCGGCGAGGGTTCGCGCCGTTTGGTGGAGGCTGCCCGCCTGCGCATTCAGCGCAGGAAGCCTTGTCTTCACGCGCTGCCAACTCTCTTCGAGATGGCCGAGCGCCGCCAGATGGCGCCAGATGAGGTTCACGACGGGCAGGCCGAAGCGCTGGCGGATCTCGGCATAAGAGCGGGCAATTTCACCCGTTGCCTCGTGCTCCGGGATTTCGCTGATCATGACACCATCGATACAGGCAGGGTCAGAAGCGGGGCGTGCTGTTGAGCGCCATAGACATCTGTGTCGAAGCGCGCACCCGAGGGGTGAGGCCGGTACATGGAAAATTTCACGGCTCGCGCCATCGGATAATAAGCGAAATCGAGGATCTCATTGGCGGAGACACCATAAAGGCGCGCGACGGTCTGACTGGTGAGCGTGTCTGAACGCCTTACCCGATCGAGCGTCTCTTCATCGGGAAAGATGATGTCGAAGGTCACGAGGAAGGGCCCGGCATTCTTGCTGCGTATCACTCGCGCAATTTCGGAGAGGATCATGGCAGCACCTCGGTGGTGAAAGGAAAGGCGGCGGCCGGGTCATCAATCTCCATCAGGTGATAGATGTTGAACTCATAGACCGGGCCGGCAGGCAGATCGGCCGGAGAGAAGGGAAAGGCGAGATTGCCCGCTGTGGCGATGCGGCCCGGATATGCCCAATGCAGCGTCAGGCTCCGCGCCATCGCGCAGACCGTTTCCGCCAGCTCGGCTGTTTTCGCCACGACGTCGATGACAAGGCCGATCTCGTGACCGGGCATCGGCGTTGGCTCAAGCGGTCCCATGACGCCGTCGCGTCCGTAGAAGCGGAAGCGCAAATCAAAGCTGTCCATGGCCACCGTGCTGCCGAGATTGGCGACGAGACGAGAGCGCACGCCTTCGGCAACCGCATCAAGCTGACGGATCATCAACGGGTCGCGAATGCCCGCGATCGCAATATGGCGGTAGCCTGCAAGGCGCGCGCCTTCGAGCTTCACCGTGTGACGTGGCGCAGGATGGAAGCGGCTGCCAGTGACGGTTACGCGATCCGTCCCCAAAGGCTCGAAGCGTGTTTCTTTCAGATCGACCGTGCCGCCCGGTCCGGGCAGCCAGACGGGATTGCTCTTCTCGTAAAGCGTATGCGCGCCGACTGACTCAACCGTGCAGGCTTTGCGCGCATGGGGTGTCTCGACAATGAAGCTCGTCCCTTCGAGCCGCCCCATCAAAAGGTCCGAGCCCTCGACAGGCACAGCTGCCTGACCACCACATTCGAGGATCTTGCCGAGGTGAAAAGACAGGCCGCGGTCATGGCCCAGCAGCACGGGATAGGCTGCCACATTCGCCACGTCCCATGCGCGTCCACACAACAGAATGTCGCAACCATCTGCGAGTGCCGCCACCATTGGCTCGATGCCAATCTGCGCGACCACATGGGTTGCTTCCTCGATATCGGCATCGGTGAGATCGCGCCGCGTCTCGAAGCGACGGATGCGCCCCTCCGACAACGCCTTCTTGAGGGTGGGCTTTGAAAGTTCGGTGTCGATCAGGCCAAGCTTAAGCGGACCCAGTCCTTGTTCAGCGACCACCTTTCGAAGGATCGATGCCACAAATTCGAGCTGGCTTGCCGTGCCGGCCCCGCCTGCCGAACCGATCACAACCTTCGCCTTCTGCTGCCGCGCAGCCGGCAGCAGGAAGTCGAGATCGCGCTTGACCATCGTTTCGCTGACGAAGGGACGTCCGCTGCCCAGATGATAGGGGCCTGGATCCGTGGAGCCCGCATCAATGGCGAGCAGAGCGAAGCCACGACGTTCGGCCTCCTCAAGAGAAGCGAGGGGAAAGCCGTAGCCGAGCATCCCATGTGACAAAATCGAAACAGAAGGCGGTTCCACGCTTCTTGCCGGGTCTTGCATCTCTTGAATCCTGAAAAGGGTCGGATGACCTTTGGCTATCGACCAAGCATGACGGTGGGCACCCAGAGCGTCGCAGCGGGTATCATGATGATGATGATCAGCACGAACAGCAGCGGAATATAGAATGGAACCGCAGCGCGGATCACGTCATGAAGCGGGACGTCGGCAATCTTCGCCGCGATGTAAAGGCTGAAGCCAACCGGTGGCGTGACGAGGCCGATCATCAGGTTCACCACAACCATGACGCCAAACTGCACAGGCGGGATTCCGAGCGATGTTGCGAGCGGTGCGAGCAGCGGCACAAACACCAACATCGCTGCCGTCGAATCCATGAACATGCCGACAATGAGCAGGACAATGTTGATGAGGAGAATGAGCGAGAAGCGGCCCATGCCCGACGTGACCTCCACGAAATCGCGCGCCACGCCTTCGAAGGTAATCATCCACCCCAAGACCGCGGCGAAGCCAAGCAGGATCATCACCGTGGCCGTGCCCTTCATGGATTGGATGCAGCACTCGGCGATCTTGCGGAAATCCAGCGTGCGATAAACGAAGACGCCGATGAAGGCCGCGTAGCCGGCTGCGACTGCGCCAGCCTCGGTCGGCGTCATGATACCGGTGAAGATGCCGGAGAGGATGATCACCGGGGTGAGAAGTGGCAGCACAGCCGCCCGTGTTGCACCCAAGAGCTCGATCATCGAGAAAGCGGTGCGCTTTTCCGTAAGAGTCATCCGCCGCACGGCAAAAGCGGAATAGGCCATCAGCGCGGCCGCAACCAGAATTCCGGGAATGACACCGCCAAGAAAGAGCGCTCCGACCGAGACGCCCGTGATCGCACCATAGACAATCATGGGGATTGAAGGCGGGAAGATTGGCCCGATCGTGGATGCGGATGCTGTCAATGCCGCCGCGAAGGGCGCGCCATAGCCCTCCCGCGTCATCGCGGGGATCATGACCTTGCCGACCGCGGCGGCATCTGCGAGAGCGGAGCCCGACATGCCGGCAAAGATCAGCGATGTTGCCACATTGGTATGAGCAAGTCTGCCCCGCACGCGGGCCAGAAGCGCACTCGCAAAAGCCACGATTTTTTGCGTTGCGCCACTCACATTCATGAGGTCCCCCGCAAGCAGATAAAGGGGGATGGCGAGAAGAATGCTGGAATCGATGGCGTTGGTGATGAGCGGGGCGATCGTGCGTGCCGGAAGGTCGGCGGTGTAGATGTAAACAGCGCCCACTGTGCCAATGCAGACCACAAGTGGAAACCGTAACAGCACCATTCCAATGAGCAGAAGCGACGTCCATGTGATCACGACAAGTCCGGGTGTCATGAGCGTCGGCTCCTCATGCTGTGACGTTGCGCGAGGAACAGGCATTGCTCGGCCAGGATGCAAAGCTCAACAAACGCCATCATTCCAATGCCCGCCACCACGGCTGTGCGCATGACGCTGTAAGATACCGGCAAGGAAGCGAAGGCCTGCATCGCCGTGCTTGCAATGGTGGGAAAACCACCGACCATCACATAGGTGAATAGAATTAGGGCGACGGTTGTCCGCACGAGGTCGAGAACGGTTGGACGGCTCTCATCACCCGTGCCGAACATCTCGAGCTTGAAATGCTCGCGCCCGCAGGATGCGCTGACCGCACCCAGTGCCACGCCCCAGATAAGCACGATGCGGGTGGCTTCCGGGACCCAGACAATGTTGAGATGAAAGGCGCGGCCAATCACCAATCCAAGAAGCAGCGCCGTGATGAGAAAGGCCGCGAGGCCGGCGCAGGCACCGGTCACATGACCGATGCCTGCCCGCAGATTTCGCAGCGTCGTTACAAGCGGTGGCAACTCAGCCATCTTTACTGTGCCGCCGCAACGATTGCTGCGTAGGTTTCAGCGCCAAGATATTGTGGACCGATCCTTTCCAGTACAGGTTTGGCGCGCGCGCGGAACGCCGCGATGTCAACCTCGTTGACAGCCACGTTCGCACGTTTGATGGCTTCGAGATTGGATTGTTGCTGGTCCAGGATGGCCTGGGCCGCAACCTTCTTCCCTTCGGCGAAGACTTCCAGCAGAAGATCCCGGACTCTCGGGTCCAGGCCCTTCCACCAGCTCGCATTGACATAGATGAACTCGGGCGCGCGGACATGCTCTGTCAGGCTGATGAATTTTTGCACTTCTTGGAGCGAAAAGCCGACGATTGTGGGAAGCGGGTTTTCCTGTCCCTCAATGGTGCCGGATTGAAGGGCGGTATAAACTTCGCCGAAATTCATGGCGACAGGTTCCGCGCCAAGCTCCTTGAAGCCGTTGAACAGAATCGGAATTTCCGGCACGCGCAGCTTCAGCCCCTTGAGGTCATCGGGGGCCCTAATCGCGCGCTTGGAATTCGAGATCATGCGCGGTGCGCGCGGATAGGCCATGAGCACATTGACGTTGCGCGTTTTCTCGAGGTCCGCATTCCATTTCTGTGCGAGCGGGCTTGTCAGCACACGCTCGACATGCGCGAAATCATTGAAGAGCCACGGCGCGAAGAAGGAATTATAGTTCGCATTGATGCCGAAGCCGGAGGCATGGATGTTCACCGTGCCTGCCGAGAGCTGCTCGAATGTGGCCAGATCCTGGCCCAATTGGCCCGACGGAAAGAAATCAATCCGGATCGCGCCATTGCTCCGCTTCTGTGCCTCCTTGATGACGAAGTCCATTCCAACGCCAAGAGGCTCCTTCGGCGAAACAATCATCGTCATGCGGATGCGCGTGGACGGCAGGGCGGCCCCTTGCGCGCGGGCAGCGAGGCCCGTTGAGGCAAAGGCGGCACCCGCCATGGCGGTGCGCAACAGGCTACGACGATTGAACATCAGTGAATCCTCCCGGTCTGATTGTCGACATTCAGACATAATTCACGCGACCTGAAAAGGGGGGAGTCGGCTATGTCATCTCACCCGAAATGTCTGTTCCCCGCGCGTCACAAAACCGGACTGGCGGTCGTATCCCTGATGATGGTGGAGCCTGCGAGCACCGACCGCTTTCGGGCATGGCCCGATGTCCATGCCCGGCACCTCGCGGCGGCCGTCGGCATTGACGCCCACGGTGACCGATGGAGACGATTCAGCCGGCCTGCCGGCTCTGTCCGGCTACACCACCCATGGGGACGTCACCCGACAACGCCTGCCATCGCTCTGGATCGCCACTCCGCTGCGCTCCTCGCAATCACAAAGCCGAGGTGAAAGCCGCCCTTGGGCGGCTTTTTTCGCCTCAGAGCCGGCTCAGAAAACCCGCGAAGCGCATCAGCCCCTCGGGCCAGGGGCCAAAGCCCGCATCGGCATTGATATGCCCGGCTTCGCCTGCATCGACGAGCAGCGAACCCCAGCTCGCGGCGAATTCATCCGCCTTCTCATAAGTGCAGAACGGATCGTTCCGGCTCGTGACCAGAAGCGAGGGGAAGGGCAGCGGATCACGCGGCACCGGCGCGAAGGCGCGATCGATTCCGGCCGTGAGGTTGTCGCGCTCGACATTCGACGGCGCGACCAGAAACGCGCCGCGCACCTTCTCCGAGAGCAAAGGTGCGGCATGGGCGGTTGCGATGACACCAAGCGAGTGGGCCACAAGCACCACCGGCTTCTCCGCCGCCCTCACGCTCTTCACGAGGGCTTCCACCCAGTCATTCTTGCGCGCGTCAGCCATCACCGGCTCCCAGACGCGACTGGCCGTGGAGAGCTTCGCCTCCCAGCGGCTCTGCCAGTGCTCGGGCCCGGAATTCATGAAACCGGGCAGGATGAGGATGGAAGCTTCGGCGGTTTTCATGGCTCATCCAATGAAGCGAAGACTGTTTTCTGCGTCATGCCCGGCTTCAGGCCGGGCATCCACGACTTTCCGTTCGCCTGTGGCAAGACGTGGATGGCCGGGCTAAACCCGGCCATGACGATGGCCCTAAGCTTCGCCAAAAACCCGCGCGAAGATCGTATCGACATGCTTGAAATGGTAGCCGAGGTCGAACATCGCCTCGAGCTCTCGCGCGGGGATGCGCGAGGAGACCTCCGGGTCCGCCTTCAGCGAGGCGAGGAAATCCGCGCCGTGCTCCCAGGTTTCCATCGCGTTACGCTGCACGAGGCGATAGCTCTCCTCGCGGGAAATGCCGGCCTGCGTGAGCGCTAGCAGCACGCGCTGCGAATTGTGGAGGCCCGAGAGCTTGTCGAGGTTCTTCTGCATGTTCGCGGGGTAGATCAGGAGCTTGTCGATCACGCCCGTGAGGCGCGCCAGCGCGAAATCGAGCGTGATGGTCGCATCCGGGCCGATATAGCGCTCGACCGAGGAGTGGGAGATATCGCGCTCGTGCCAGAGCGCCACATTCTCCATGGCGGGAAGGCAATAGGCTCGGACCATCCGGGCCAAGCCCGTCAGGTTTTCCGTCAGCACCGGATTGCGCTTGTGCGGCATGGCCGACGAGCCTTTCTGGCCGGCTGAGAAATATTCTTCCGCCTCATAGACTTCCGTGCGCTGGAGATGGCGGATTTCCGTCGCGAGGCGCTCCACGGAGGAGGCGATCACGGCGAGCACCGCGAAATACATCGCGTGCCGATCCCGGGGGATGACCTGCGTGGAGACCGGCTCGATGGATAGCCCCATCTTCTTCGCGACATGGGCTTCCACGGCCGGGTCGATATTGGCGAAGGTCCCGACTGCACCGGAAATGGCGCAGGTCGCGATTTCCGCCCGCGCGGCGACAAGGCGAGCCCGGCAGCGATCGAACTCGGCATAGGCCTGCGCGAGCTTCAGCCCGAAGGTCACCGGCTCGGCATGGATACCATGGCTGCGGCCGATGGTCGGTGTGAGTTTATGCTCGAAGGCGCGACGCCTGATGGCGGCAAGCAGGAGATCGAGATCGGCCAGGAGAATGTCGCTCGCTCGCGCAAGCTGCACGGAGAGGGTCGTATCAAGCACATCCGAGGAGGTCATGCCCTGATGGACGAAGCGCGCCTCGGGGCCGATGATCTCGGCCAAGTGGGTGAGGAACGCGATGACATCATGCTTCACCTCGCGCTCGATGGCATCGATGCGCTCGATGTCGAAGGTCGCGGGGCCGCCTTTCTCCCACAGCTTCGCGGCAGCCTCTTTCGGCACCACGCCGAGTTCCGCGAGCTTGTCGGTCGCATGCGCCTCGATCTCGAACCAGATGCGGAACTTGGTTTCGGGCGACCAGAGGGCGACCATTTCGGGCCGGGCATAACGGGGGATCATGAAGGCGTCTTTCGAGAGTTGAAACTGTCGCGGCCTCGCTTACACGCCGCGCATGCGCCGCTCAACCTTTCGAGCCCTTGCCGGGGCCTGGAAGCAGGGCATAACCGGCCACGATCATCGCCGGTGCCATCCATGGCAGCAGGCGATGCGGAGCGGAAAACAGGAAGACGGCGATGATCTGCACGCTGGTGAAGACAAAGGAGATCACCGGGTGATCCGGATTGAGCTCATAGCCGCCGGCGCGGATCCGGTTCTGGATCAGGAATGCAAGGCCGCCCGCCAGCAGGAAGCCCGGCAGGAAGACGACGGGCCGGAGCCACGCCGCGATTCTTGGCATGCCGAGGCGCGCGAGCAGGGTGAGGCACCCGGCCGCGACCAGAGCGCCGAAAAAGCCCCCGGAAAACCAGACCAGCACCACCAGAGCCGTGCGCTCGCCCCAGAACTCGCGATGCGAAATGATCGAAAGCGCCATCAATCCTGCCGAGATCAGGCCAAGCAGCAGGGCCGCGCGCAGCACCCTCATCTGCGGGCGCGCCCGGCTTCCGCAGCCCGCCGGATCGCTGCGACATTCGTCGCATAGGCCGAGCGCCCGCCCTTGAAGGCGGCTGACCCCGCGACGAGCACATTCGCCCCCGCTGCGGCGATCTCCGCCGCATTGGCCGGCGTCACGCCGCCATCAATTTCGAGATCAATGGGGCGATCGCCGATGATCGCGCGGCAATCGCGCAGCAGGTCCAGCGCCGAGGGGATGAAGCTCTGCCCACCGAAGCCCGGGTTCACACTCATCACCAGGACGAGGTCCACCATGTCGATCACCGGGGCGATGGCATTGGCCGGCGTGCCGGGGCAGATCACCACGCCCGATTTCTTGCCCAGCGCGCGGATGGCCTGCAACGTGCGGTGGATATGCGGCCCCGCTTCCACATGCGCCGAGATGAGATCGGAGCCGGCATCCGCGAAATCCTTCAGGTAGGGGTCCACCGGCGCAATCATCAGATGCGTATCGAACAGGGCCTTCACGCGCGGCCGCAGAGACTTGATGATCGGCGCGCCGAACGAGATGTTCGGCACGAAATGCCCGTCCATCACGTCAATATGCACCCAATCCGCGCCCGCGGCCATGATGGCTTCGACATCCGCGCCGAGATCGGCGAAATCCGCCGAGAGGATCGAAGGCGCGATCAGGATCGGGCGGGTCATGGTCGGGGCTCGCGGGGGTTTTCGGGTTCGAGCCGAGCCTTTACGGCCTTCAGCACCACCGGCGCAACATAGATCGGGATCTGCGCCAGCGCGAAATAGAGGAAGGTATTCTTCGGCAAGACAGCAAGAATGGGCGCGATCAGCAGGCCCATATTCCTGAGCCCGATGCCGATGGAGGCCGAGAACCGGTCATCGAAGCCGAAGGGCCGCAGCAGCGCATAGGCCAAGGCAAAATTGAGCCCCGAGAAGAAGCATGACAGGGCGAGCATCGTGACCATCAGCAGCGGTTCGCGCAGGGTCGCATCGAGCACCCCGTCCATCGCCGCGATGGCGAAGAGGAAGAACATCAGCACGCCGATGCCATCGAGTTCGAGCTTCACGGCCTGCAGACGGGCTTGCCCGGCGATGCGGCGGAGGATGAGTCCGCCGACCATCCCCGTGCCCACGAACCAGAAGAGACGCTCGGCCAGGGCCATCGGCGCGATCGGCACCTCCGCGCCCGCCAGCAGATTCGTGAAGAGCGGGGCCAGCAGTGGCGTCGTCGCCATGCCCAGAACGAGGGAAGCGAGCGAGAGCGAGTTCTCGAAGCCGAGCAAAGCGGCATAGACCGGCGCCGCCATCAGCGGCGGGGCGGAGGCCATGATCGCGATGGCAAGCTGGATTCCCGGATCGAGATCGCGAAACCAGGGCAGGTGCAGGAAGAGATAGCCCACCAGCGGCGGGAGCGTGCAACTCACGCCCAGGACGATGAGCAGACGCTTCGGCGCGGTCAGCACCGCCTTGATGCCCGGCAGGTTCATCCGCGCGAAGGCGAGCATGATGAAGATGAAGATCGTGATGGGGATGGCCGGCCGCATCGCGGCGGCGAGTTGCGGCAGCGCGAGGCCGAGGAAGATCGAGATCGCATAGGCCACGGCGGCATGCCGCCCGAGCCGCAGGAGCAGAAGGCGAGGCCAATCAAGCATGAGATGCCGTCAGATTCACCGGCGGCGCTGCTCTTCGCCTTGAAATCCTCTGTTGTGACCTGAAAAAGCCCGTTGAATGACAAGGGCTTTCTCGGCGAAACTCGTTTCCGGCAAGGAGAGGCTTCATGCGCATGGATGTTCTGGTTCTGGGCGGCGGCATCGTGGGGACCGCGCTTGCCCTGTCGCTGGCGATGAAGGGGCGTTCGGTCGCGATGATCGAGAGGGGAAGCCCCGGCGGGGCAACCTCCTTCGGCAATGCCGGCCTCATCCAGAGCGAAGCGATCATGCCCTATCCCTTCCCGCGCGGTCCCCTCCTTCTGGTGCAATATGCGCTCAACCTCAAGGCGGAAGCGCATTACCATCTGAAGGATGTGCTGCATGTCGCGCCCTATCTCTGGCGCTACTTCCGGGCCTCCACCCGCGAAGGCATGCTGAAGACCGCGCGGGCGAATGTGCCGATTTTCGGTGTCTGCCTCGACGAGCACCGGAAGCTTGCGCAAGCGGCTGGCGTGGAGGCCATGCTGCGCCCGGGCGGGTGGTTGAAGGTCTTCCGCACGCAGAAGGCGATGGATGAAATCGGCAGGGCCACCCTCGATGATCTCGGGCCCTTCGGCGTCGAGGCCGTGATGCTCGATCGTAGGGGCTTGGCCGAGCGCGAGCCGAACCTCTCGGAAGCCGCGATCGGCGGCATTCATTTTCCCACGCCGCTCTCGCTGAACGATCCCGAGGCGCTGACGCTCGCCTACGCGCGGCATTTCGAGGCGCTTGGCGGGAAGATCCTTATCGGCAATGCTCTCACGCTCGGGGAGCGCCAGGACGGCTGGACCGTCAAGACCGATTCCGGCCCGGTTTCCGCGCCGGATTGCGTGGTGGCCCTCGGCCCCTGGGCACCGGATCTGCTGCGCCCCATGGGCTACAGGGTGCCGATGGGCGTGAAACGCGGCTACCATGTGCATATGCGGCCCAGGGGCAATGCACGGCTCGGCATCCCCGTCCTCGATACCGAGAATGGCTACATGATGGTGCCGATGGCGAACGGCATTCGCCTGACCTCCGGCGCCGAATTCGCCCATCGCGATTCACCGCCCACGCCGCGCCAGATCGACATGATCGAGCCGCGCGCGCGCGAGATGCTGCCGCTGGAAGGCCGCGTGGAAGCAGTTCCGTGGATGGGCGCGCGCCCCTGCATGCCCGACATGCTGCCGGTGATGGGCAGGGCCCCGCGCCACAAGGGCCTGTGGTTCAATTTCGGCCATGCGCATCACGGGCTGACGCTCGCGGGCTCGGCCGGTCGTCTTCTCTCGGAGATGATCACCGGCGAGACACCCTTCACCGATCCGAAGCCCTACGGCATCGAGCGTTTAAGCTAGAGCATTTTCCGATCCATTGGATACCGGTTGCTCGAAGAAAATGCGTGAAACAACAAGAAATTAGAGCGGATGCCCTGATTCACTCAGATCGGAATCCGGATCTAGGGTCAAGGCCCATGAAACGGCTCTTCCAGTCCGGCAGGCTGCCGGGGAAGGGCAGGGCTTTCGCCTCATGGATGCCGCGCGCGATGGCGCGCGCCACGCAATCGCCGGCGAGCATGCCGAGTTCCGTGAGGTTCGGCATGGGCTCACCGAGCGGTTTCTCGCCGGTTCCTGCCGCGAAGATCGTGTCGCCATCCATCGGCGCATGAGCCGGGCGAATGGCCCGCGCAAGGCCATCCTGCGCCATGATGGCGAGACGCTTTGCCTGCGATTTTGAGAGCCTCGCATCCGTCACCACGATGCCGATCGTGGTCGCGGGCTCCGCCGCATGGCCCTTGATGCGGAGCGTCAGGGCCCCCGGAGGGAGGCTGGCCGGCCAGCCTCTGCCCCCGAATTCGCTCTTCCGCTCATAGGGCGCGGCCCAGAAATGCGGCGTATCGCCCATGGTCGCGGTGCCGATGGCGTTGACGACCATCATCGCCGCCACATGCAGGCCGGAACGGGTCTCGGCGCTCGCGGCGCCGATCCCGCCCTTGAGAGTCGCGGTCGTCGCGCCGAGCCCGGCACCGACCGAACCCAGGGAAGCATCGTGGCCCGCCAGCGCGCGTTCGGCCGCGAGCCGACCGAGATCCCAATAGGGCGAGCGCGATCCCCAGTTCTTGTCGCCGCCATTGAGGAGATCGAACAGGATCGCCTGCGGCACGATGGGCACGCGCACCGGCCCGACCGCGAAGCCGCGACCCGCTGCGGCCAAGGCGGCCTGCGCGCCGCCGGCGGCATCAAGCCCGAAGGCGGAGCCCCCGGATAGAAGGATGGCATCGACCGTCTCGACCGTCATTTCCGGTTCGAGCAGGCCCGTGTCCCGCCCGCCCGGCGCGCCGCCGAGCACACAGACCGAAGCCACGGCCGGGCGCTCGAAGACGATGGCGCTCACGCCACTGGCGAGGCGCTCGTGCTGCGCATGGCCCACGGCGAGGCCGACGATATCGGAGAGGTCATTGTGCATTTGAAAGCCCTTCACGGGATTGTTGGGGCCACGAGCCTTTTTCTCAACCCCTTTTCCGCTATGAAAGCCGCATGACCGGTGAATTGACGCTTCCCATCATTGCGCTCGCGGGCCTGCTTTCCTTCCTCAGCCCCTGTGTTCTGCCGCTTGTGCCGCCTTATCTCGCCTATATCGCGGGCTCTAGCGTGAGCGAAATGGCGCAGCAGGAGAAGATCGATTCCGCCTTGCGTCGTCGCGTGCTGCTGGCGGCCCTGTTCTTTGTGCTGGGTTTCTCCACGGTATTCGTGGCCCTGGGCGCAGGCGCATCGCTCGTCGGCGCGATTCTCCGGGCCTATGCGCATGTTCTCGCGCAGGTCGCGGGCGTGGCGATCATCGTCATGGGCCTGCATTTCCTGGGCGTCTTCCGAATTGCGTTCCTCTCCCGGGAAGCGCGGATGCAGGTCTCGCGCCCTCCGGGCATGGGCGGCGCCTATGTCATGGGCCTTGCCTTCGCGTTTGGCTGGACGCCCTGCATCGGCCCGGTTCTCGCAGGCGTGCTTGCGGTGGCGGGCAGCGAAGCGACGGTGTGGAAGGGCGCTGGCCTGCTCGCGGTCTATTCCGCCGGGCTCGGCTTTCCCTTCCTGCTCGCCGCTTTCGCGATGGGGCCTTTCCTGCGGTTCCTGAAAGGTTTTCGCGCCAATCTCGGCATGGTCGAGAAAGGGATGGGCGTCTTGCTCGTCATCACGGGCGTGCTGTTCCTCACCGGCACGATCAGCCAGTTCGGCTTCTATCTGCTGGAAGCCTTCCCCGCATTGGGCAGGCTCGGCTGAAACGGGGCCGCTCCGATCGACAGCGCCGGCGATCGCACGACCATCGGCCGGAAGCCCCGGTCTTCTTGCGCCGCGGCTGTTTCTTCGCCCGCGTTTTCCGGGCCTGAAAAGAAGAAAGCCCGCCTCGCGGCGGGCTTTCCCGAATAGCGATCCGCGCGCGGATCACGGGTTCTGGATATAGGTCACCTTGCCGTCAGCACCCTTCTTCCAGGTGTACATGACGTAGTCCGGACGGGTGATGTCGCCCTTCTTGTCGAAGGAGAGTTCGCCGATCACGGTCTTGAACTTCTGACCGGACCTGATCTGCTCGGCGACCTTCTTCGGGTCGAGCGACTTCGCGGCTTCCGCCGCCTGCGCCATCACTTCCAGGGCCGCGTAGGAGTAGAGCGTGTAGGATTCCGGGTTGATGCCCTTGGCCTTGAAGGCCGCGACGACCTTGGCCGCTTCCGGACGGTTGCGCGGGTCCGGCGGGAAGGTCATCAGCGTGCCTTCCACGCCCGGGCCGCCGATGTTGGCGAACTCATCCGAGGTGATGCCGTCGCCCGACATCATGACGGCATTGAGGCCCTGGTCGCGCATCTGGCGGACGATGAGGCCACCTTCAGTGTGCAGGCCGCCCCAGTAGACGACTTCCACGCCGGCATTCTTCATCTTGGTGATGAGCGCCGAGAAGTCCTTCTCGCCCGTGTTCACGCCTTCATAGATGACTTCGCGCACGCCCTTGGCGTTCATGGCCTTCCTGGTTTCATCCGCGAGGCCCTGGCCATAGGTGGTCTTGTCGTGAACGACCGCGACCTTCTTGTTGGCGAGGTTTTTCACGATGTAGTCAGCCGCAACCGCGCCCTGCTGGTCATCGCGGCCGCAGGTGCGGAACACGTTCCACAGGCCGCGCTCGGTGACCTTCGGGTTCGTCGCCGAAGGCGAGATCATCAGGATACCGTTCTCGGCATAGACTTCCGAGGCCGGCATCACCACGCCCGAGTTGAAGTGGCCGACGACGAACTTGATGCCGTCACCGACAAACTTGTTCGCAACCGAAACGCCCTGCTTCGGGTCGGACACATCGTCGCCCTTGGCCGGTGGGGCGAAGCGCTGGCCGAGCACGCCGCCAGCGGCGTTGATATCCGCGACCGCCTGCTCGGTGCCATCGACCAGCTGCTTGCCGAAGGCTGCGTTCGGGCCGGTGATCGGACCGGCAACGCCGATCTTGATCTGGGCCTGCGCCACCGACGACAGCGTGAGCGCTGCGGCCATGGCGACACCGGCCAACAAGGTCTTTTTCATCAGGTCTCTCCCTGTGATTTTTCACGTTGCGGGTCACACGCCACCCGCGAAGCGTTCTCAAAACGAGACCCCGGAAAGAGGTCGCGCCTGATCTCATCAAAGCTGGTTTTCAGCATGCTGTCACCAGCCTTGAATTCCCCTCGGCGAAGGCTTCACGCCCCCGCTTTCCTGCGCCACGAGATGAACGAGTTCTTCTCGAAGGCGAAGCCGTATTGGCGTGCCATCTGGTTGGCACGCTCGTGCCGCCAGCCAATATAGGCGGCGACAGAAATGAGAATGGTATCAACGATATAGTAGCGCAGCGACAGCAGCGTGCCATGGAACATCGCAAAATGGATGAAGCGCACGGCCGCCCCCAGAAGCAGCATGTAGGGAACCAGGATCCAGATCGGCTTCCACGTTTTTGCAACGGCAATGCCGGTGCGCCAGGCGGCCCAGCCGCCCATCGCCGCGGTGACAAGCAGGAACAGCCAGATCGACGGTTCCTCGTAGAGAATCCCCTGAAGATCCATCAGCCATTGTTCCTTTCGCATTCATGGGCGGTCGGGATCGGCATGGATCCTCGGGTCAAGCCCGAGGACAAGCTTTTGCTGCTCATGCTCAATGATGCCC
>NZ_JBJTDY010000068.1:0-2764 GCF_046092605.1 Rhabdaerophilum sp.
GCCGCGAGCGTCGCCGTGTAGTAGCCGAGGCCGAAGAGCGAGGGCGTCGGCAGGCGCTGGGCGGCCGGCCACGCTTCCTGATAGCGCTTCACGTAGGAAGTCCAGGCCGGATCGGGGTTGTCGGTCGCGAAGGGGCCGGAAACAGGCGTGCCCTTCAGCGCATCCTTCGCCCGGCCGCGCGCGGTGAGAACGGTCTGGTCGGCGAGGATCGTGCCGCCGATCAGGCGCGTCTTCTCGCCGGCCTGCTGGTACTGGTTCAGGAAGTTGATCGCGTCCGTGCCGCCCAGGCCGAGATAGATCGCATCCACGTTCTCGGGAAGCTGCGCGATGATGCCGCCGAAATCCGATTGCCCCAGCGGCTGCCAGAAGCGCTGGACGATGTCACCACCCGCCTTGCAGTAATCGACCGCGAAACCCATGAAGTTGGTGTAGCCGAAGGAGTAATCCGCGACGATGGTGGCGATCTTCTTGTAGCCCTTGGTCTTGAAGGCGTGGGAGCCAAGGCCGTATCCCCATTGCCCGCCATCGAGGTTGAAACGGTAGAAATTGGGGGCGGGATCGACCCAAGTGGTCTCAAGCGCGCCGGAAATGCCGTTGATCACCACCTTGTCCGGGATGGTTTTGGCAAAGTCGCGCATCGCGATGCCTTCAGAACCGGAAAGCGGGCCGATGATCAGATCAACCTTGTCCTGTTCGATCAGCTTGCGCGCCATGCGCACGGTGGTATCGGGCTTGGTGTCGGTCGGCGCGATCACCGTCTCCACCTTCTTGCCGGCGATGGTGTTGTTCACTTCCCTGAGGGCCAGTTCGACGTTGCGGACAGCATCCTGCCCGCCCGTCGCAAACGCGCCCTCAAGCGCAACGAGAACGCCGATCCGGATCGTTCCACCCTGTGCCATGGCTGCACCCGGCAGCATGAGGGCGGCAATCGCAACGGCTCCGAGCAAAGTCTTGCGCATGTATGTTCCTCCCTGTGGCATGGCAGCACCCGCCGGCTTCAATGCCGGACACCAGCCTGCGCGCGCCTCCTGAGCGCGATCTTCGCCGCGCCGGACGGAAAGCTGCCGTCCAACGCGAAAGCCGCCCATATCCCAGCGTCTCATTTTGTGTGTTCGCATGTTGGAGCGGGAGCCCTGCCCCGGCATGTTCGGGAGGCCGGGCAGCATTGTCCCCGGCGGCGCGATGGCATTATTCTAGCCGGCCGGGAAGCGATGTCATCGCCGGGAAATTCGGGGGAGCGGAATGAACCAGCTGGACTTGCGGAATCGCGTGGCGATCATCACCGGGGGGGCGCGCGGCATCGGCCATGCCATCGCGGAGCGCCTGCTGCGCTCGGGCGGCACGGCCGTGCTCTGGGACATCGACCAGGCGGCCCTGGCCGAGGCGGCTGCCGCACTCGGCACGCTGGGACCCGTGACGACCGATGCTGTCGAACTCACCGACGAGGCTTCGGTGGCTGCCGCGACGGCTGCGGCGATGGCCCGCCACGGGCGCATCGACATTCTCGTCAACAATGCCGGCATCACCGGCGGCAATGCGAAATTGTGGGAGCTGGAACCGGCGGTCTGGCGACAGGTGATCGAGGTCAACCTCATCGCACCCTATCTCGTCTGCCGCGCGGTCGTGCCGGAGATGCTGAAGCGCGGTTACGGGCGGATCGTGAACATCGCCTCCATCGCCGGCAAGGAAGGCAACCCCAATGCCTCGCATTATTCCGCCTCGAAAGCGGGGCTGATCGCGCTCACGAAATCGCTGGGGAAGGAATTGGCAACCTCGAACATCCTCGTCAACTGCATCACGCCGGCCGCCGCGAAGACCGCGATCTTCGACCAGATGAAGCCCGAATTCATCCAGTTCATGCTTTCGAAAATCCCGATGGGCCGCTTCGTGCAGGTGGACGAGATCGCGGCCATGGCCTGCTGGCTGGCCTCGGAGGATTGTGCGTTCTCGACCGGTGCGGTCTTCGATATCTCCGGCGGACGCGGGACCTACTGAGTTGGCCATGCGCCCGGTCGCCCTCATCACCGGCGGCACGCGCGGCATTGGCGAAGGCATCAGCCGGGCCCTCGCCGATGCGGGCTATGAGGTGGTCGCGACGGGGCTGACGGAGGCGGAATGCGCGGCCTTCGCGCCCGTTCCCGCCATCCGCACAATGAGGATGGACGTGACGCGCGATGACTCCGTCATGCCCGTCTTTGCCGGGCTGGAGCGGCTCGATCTGCTGGTCAATTGCGCGGGCACCATCCAGCGCGGCGGCAGGGAATTCGAGATCGAGGCCTTCCGGCAGACGCTTGAGGTCAATCTCGTCGGCACGATGCGCTGCTGCCTCGCCGCAAGGCCGCTTCTCGCCCGGAACGGCGGTTCCATCATCAACACCGCCTCGATGCTGACCTTCCAGGGCTCGCCCTTCGTCCCGGGCTATTCCGCCTCGAAAGGGGGCATCGGCCAGCTGACCAAGAGCCTCGCTGCCGCCTGGGCGCCGGAAGGCATCCGCGTCAATGCCGTCGCGCCCGGATGGATCGATACCGAACTGACCCGCCCGCTTGTGGAGGACCCTGTCCGCTCGGCCCCGATCCTGGACCGGACCCCGATGAAACGCTGGGGGCAACCGGAGGATGTGGCCGGCGCGGTCGTCTTCCTCGCCTCTGAATCCGCCCGCTTCATCACCGGCACGATCCTGCCGGTTGATGGCGGCTATCTCACGCTTTGACCCCTCGAGGACCCGCCATGACCGCTCCTGTTCCGCTCGATTCCGAAAAGTGGC
>NZ_JBJTDY010000069.1:0-5039 GCF_046092605.1 Rhabdaerophilum sp.
TGCGCGAGCAGAAGCTCGGCGCGCTGCTCGTTTCGGAATGCCCCTCGGTCAACTGGCTGTTCAATATCCGCGCGGGCGATGTGCCGCACCTGCCGATCCTCCGCGCCTTCGCGCTGGTGCCGGCGGAGGGCAAGCCGAGCCTGTTTGTCGATCCCGCCCGGCTGGAGCCGGGACTCGCGAAGGCGCTGGCCGGCATCGTGGAGATCGTGAAACCGGGCACGGAAGGCGCGCTGGAAGTCGAGGCGCGGCTCATCACGCTCGCGAAGGCCGGCCTCCGCCTTCGTCTCGATGAGGAGAGCGCGCCCTTGCGCTTCTCCGAAGCCATTTGCTCGGCCGGCGGCACGCCCGATCTCGGCCCGGACCCCATCGCCTTGATGAAGGCGCGCAAGAACGCGACCGAAATCGCAGGCGCGCGCGCCGCGCATTTGCGCGACGGCGTGGCGATGGTGCGCTTCCTCGCCTGGCTCGATCGCGAGATCGCAAGGGGCACGCCGCTCACGGAGATCGACGCGGCGGTGGCACTCGAAGGCTTTCGCCGCGAGACGAATGCGCTGGTGGATGTCTCCTTCCCCTCGATCTCGGCCGCCGGACCCAATGCCGCCCTGCCGCATTACCGCGTGACGGAAGCGACCAACCGGCCGATCGCGCCCGGGCTCTATCTCATCGATTCAGGCGGACAATATCGCGACGGAACGACCGATATCACCCGCACGGTCGAGGTGAAACGCTCCACGAAAGCGATGCGCGAGGCCTTCACCCGTGTGCTGCGCGGCATGATCGCCGTGGCGCGCGCGACCTTTCCCAAAGGCACATCCGGCGCGCAACTCGATCCGCTCGCGCGCCTGCCGCTCTGGGAAGCGGGCATGGATTTCGACCATGGCACCGGCCATGGCGTGGGCTCTTTCCTCTCGGTGCATGAGGGGCCGCAACGCCTTTCGAAACTGGGGCATACCGCGCTCGAACCAGGCATGATGCTCTCCGACGAGCCCGGCTATTATCGCGAGGGCGCCTTCGGCATCCGCATCGAGAACCTGCTTGTCGTGGAGCCGCGCGCGATTCCCGGCGGCGAGCGGCCGATGTTCGGCTTCGAGACGCTGACCTTCTGCCCCATCGACCGCCGGCTGATCGTGAAGGCCATGCTCTCCCGCGCCGAACGCGACTGGATCAATGCCTACCACGCCGAGACGCGCGCGAAACTCGCGCCCCTGCTGGATGCCGAGACCCGGGCGTGGCTGGAGGATGCGACGCGCCCGCTATGAGAACGGAAACGAACAGCCGGGCCTTCCTCATCCTGCTCGTCATGCTCTCCATGCTGGGGCCGATGACGCTGAACATCCTCGTGCCCTCGCTGCCGGGGATGGTCGATAGCCTGAAGGCCTCGAAGGAGAGCGTGCAGCTCACGCTGTCGCTCTACCTTCTCGGCATGGCGGTGGGGCAATTGATGCTCGGCCCGCTGGCCGATCGCTTTGGACGGCGCCCTGTGCTGCTGGTGGCGCTCGTGCTCTATGTTCTGTCGAGCCTCGCGGCCTTTCTCGCGCCCAATGTCGAGATGCTGATTGTCGCGCGCATCCTCCAGAGCTTCGGCGCGACGGCGGGCATCACATTGGGGCGCACGATGATCCGCGACCTCTATTCGCGCGATTCCGCCGCCAGCATGATCGCCTACGTCACCATGGCGATGGTGATCGCGCCGATGGTCTCGCCCGTTCTCGGCGCGACGATCGACGATCTGTTCGGCTGGCGTGCCATCCTGCTGTTCTGTTCCGTGCTCGGCTTCATGTCCTTTGTCATCGCGGCACCCATCCTGCCGGAGACGCGTCCGGAAAGCCTTGTCGCCGCCACGGCGGGCGATGTCGCTCGGCGGAGCATGGAATTGCTCGGGGACCGTCGCTTCATGAGCTTTTGGGGCGCGGGTGCCTTCTGCTCGGGCATGTTCTTCGCCTTCCTCGGCACCGCTCCCTACCTGATGATCGAGGTTCTCGGACGTCCCAAGACCGAATATGGCCTGTGGTTCATGACGCTCTCGCTGGGCTACATGGCGGGGAACTTCGTTTCCGGCCGCTTCGCGCCCAGCCTGGGCGGCGAGCGCCTGATCTTCTGGGGCAATGTGGTGGGGCTGGTGGGCGCCCTGCTGATCCTTGCAGGCGCGATCACGGGCTGGCTTCACCCGCTGGCCCTGTTCATCCCCGCCATGGTGGCCTCGTTCGGCAATGGCCTGGTGTTGCCTAGCAGCATCGCGGCGGGCGTGGGCATCAATCCGCTCGCGGCGGGCGCGGGTTCGGGGCTGCTCGGCTTCGGGCAGATGGGCCTCGGCGCGGTCGCGAGCTATCTCGGCGGCAAGCTGGTGACGGGCACGGCCATGCCGCTCGCGATCATCATGACGGTCTGTGCCGTGCTGGCGCTCGCCTCGGGTTGGCTCTCGCGTCGAGAGGATTGAGCCTCAGCCGCCGACCAGCGCGAGCCACTCATCCTCGCTGATCACCTTCACGCCGAGTTCGGTCGCCTTCTCGAGCTTCGAGCCCGCGCCCGGCCCGGCGATCACGAGATCGGTCTTCCTCGAGACAGATCCCGCAACCTTCGCGCCGAGGCTTTCGGCCCGCGCCTTGGCCTCGTCGCGCGTCATTTTCTCGAGGGAGCCGGTGAAGACCACCGTCTTGCCGGCAACGGGGCTCTCGGCCACCGGCTTCTCGGCCGGAAGGATGGTGAGTTCGCCAGCAAGCCGATCGACCATCGCCACCGCATCAGTCCGGGTGAAGAATTCGGCCACGGCATCGGTCACGGCATCGCCGATCTGGTCGAGCGCCTGAAATTCGGCAATAGCCTCGGCGTCGCCCGCCGCGATGCGCCGGGCCTGCGCCTCGAAAGCGGACCATTCGCCCGCCGCGCGTGCCAGCACCTTCGCCGTCGTCTCGCCGACATGGCGGATGCCCAAAGCGAAGATGAAGCGTTCGAGGCTGATGCTGCGCCGCTCCTCGATGGCTGCGAAGAGCTTCGCCACGGAAGTTTTGCCGAAGCCCTCGAAATTCTCGATTTTCTGCAGGCTTGCCTCGTTGCGACGCTGGAGCGTGAAGATCTCCGCCGGCTCGCGAATGCGAAGCGCCTCCACCGGGCAATCATAGAAGAAGGCGATCTGCTTCTCGCCCAAACCCTCGATGTCGAAGGCGCGGCGCGAGACAAAATGCTTCAGGTGCTCGATGCGCTGATGCGGGCAGGCGAATTCGCCGGAACAACGGCGCACGGCGCCCTCAACACCCCCGCTCGTTGCCTCGCGGATCACCGCCGTCTTCAGCGCGCAGGGGCAGAGGGTGGGGAATTCGAAGGGCTGGGATCCGACCGGGCGTTGATCCTGCACCACCTCCACCACCTGCGGGATGACATCGCCCGCGCGCTGGATGACCACGAAATCGCCGATCCGCGCATCGAGCCGCGCGATCTCATCCGCGTTGTGGAGGGTGGCATTGGAGACGACGACGCCGCCCACGGTAATGGGCTCGAGCTTCGCGACGGGCGTGAGCGCGCCGGTGCGGCCGACCTGGATTTCGATGGCGTTGAGGCGCGTCACCGCCTTCTCGGCCGGGAATTTATGCGCAATCGCCCAGCGCGGCGCGCGCGCCACGAAACCGAGCCGGGCCTGAAGCGCGAGCTCATCCACCTTGTAAACGACGCCATCGAGATCATAGCCGATGGTCGGGCGCTCGCGCTCGATGAGCCGGTAATGAGCGATGAGATCGTCGGCGCTCTCGCAGCGCGCCATCAGCGGGCTGGTGGGAAAACCCCAGCGCCTGAACGTCTCCACCATGCCGGATTGCGTCATGGCCGGCCGGAATTCCTTCCCCTCTGAATCGCTCATCTCGCCCCAGCCATAGGCGAAGAAACGCAAGGGGCGGCTCGCGGTGATGCGCGCATCGAGCTGGCGCAGCGAACCCGCCGCCGCATTGCGCGGATTGGCGAAGATCTTGCCGCCGGTTTCTGCCTGCTTCGCGTTGAGCGCCGCGAAATCGGCATGTCCGAGATAGACCTCGCCGCGAATCTCCGTGATATCCGGGGCATCCGGGGGAAGGCTCGCGAGAATGCCGATGGTGGGGTTGGGTGCCGCCATCAGCGCCCGAATATTGGGCGTCACATCCTCGCCCTCGGCGCCATCGCCACGGGTGGCAGCGGTGACCAGCTTGCGGTTCTCGTAGCGCAGGGACAGCGAGAGACCGTCTATCTTCGGTTCGGCGGCAATCGCCAGAGGCTTGTCGGCCGGCCAATCGAGGAAGCGCTTCACGCGATCCACGAAATCACGCGCCTCGGCCTCGTTCATGGCATTGCCCAGCGAGAGCATGGGCACCTTGTGGCGCACCTTGGCGAAGCGGCCAGCGGGGGCCGCGCCGACGCTTGTGCTCACAGATGCCTTCAGATGCGGGAAAGCAGCCTCCAAAGCCTCGAGCCGGCGGCGCAGGGCATCATACTCGGCATCCGAGATGGTCGGCGCATCTTCCTGGTGATAGCGGCGATCATGCTCGGCGATTTCGCTCGCGAGGGCAGCGTGCTCGGCCTGCGCTTCGAGGGGCGTGAGGGTCGCGGGGTCGCGGCCGGTCGGCATGGATCACGTCTCCATCAGGCGGGCGGCGGCCGCGCGGGCCTCATCCGTGATGGCCGCGCCCGAGAGCATGCGCGCGTTCTCCTCGCGCCGCGCGGCATCGTCGAGCAGGCGCACGCGCGTCGCCACACGATCGCCCTCGCCGCTCGCGGTTTTCGAGATCTCGAAATGCGTGCTCGCCCGAGCCGCAACCTGCGGCGCATGCGTCACCGCGAGCACCTGCACCCGTGCCGCGAGCCGCGCGAGCCTTGCGCCGATGGCATCGGCCACCGCGCCGCCCACGCCCGTATCGATCTCGTCGAAAACGAGCGTCGGCGCCGAACCGCGATCGGCGAGCGTGACCTTCAGCGCCAGCATGAAGCGCGCGAGTTCACCGCCCGAGGCGACCTTCATCATGGGGCCGGGCCGCGAGCCGGGATTGGTCGCGACATGGAACTCCACGCGATCGATGCCG
>NZ_JBJTDY010000070.1:0-7189 GCF_046092605.1 Rhabdaerophilum sp.
CCCCTCATGAATAAGACGGGCTAGGGGCGGTTCAAAAGGCGGATACAATCAATCAATTATAAGCACAGAAACATCAAATGATGGTTATCTATTTTGGTATCTCAATAATGGTGTGACAATCACCTGTAAAAGTTTCTCGTATAATAAAGGTCATACCAACCCAACACTTAGGTTTGAAGATTTTCAGATAGTAAATGGCGCACAAACGTCTTATTCACTTGTCGAGTCAGCTCGAATTGAACCCAATGCTTTGAATGATGTTGTGCTTATGGTGCGCATTTAGGCTCTGTTGCAAACTTTGGCGTGAGGCGTGCGCCAGCGCGCTTTCCGACGATCGTTCCGGTTATGCGGCGACTGGTTCGAGCTGCGCTTTGGTGAGCTGCACGGCTTCGGCCACGGCAGATGGACCGATGCCGAAGGCGCGCTCGACGAGAAGCGCCTCGCCCTTCATGTTCCGCGTCATGTTGAAGATCGACGCTTGGCCCTTTCTCAGGGCGCGCATCACGATCGGGGAGATTTCACGGCCCAGGCGCGGGACTTGATGACCTGGCAAATCTGGAACTTGTAGTCGCTGAAAAAGCTTTCGATGCCGCGCCTCTTGGCCTTGGCGTGCTCTGGATCGATCCTCCACTGGTGCAGGGCTTCTTCCGTCTCGAACTCGACAATCGTCACCCGCTCGCCGTCCTCTGCGACAAAGCCCTTGTGGGAGACATAGCCGGGGATCGTCCGGGCCAGCTCGCTCATGCGCTTGGCCATCGGCCCATATTCCTCCTGGGCATCAGGGTTCAGGCGTGAACGGAACACGGTGACAATCACGGGTGCGCACCTTTACGAGAGGGAACGGATGCGCAGATAGCAGTGGCCGGTCGGCCTTGCCCTCCGCGATCTCAGCGGAATATATATGCGCCCATGAAATAAATAAAATGCATATTTAGAATAATGATTATGTCTTATCCGACAGGGAGAGCTTTGCCCGCAGTTCATCGACCAGCAGCGTAATCGCCGGATCGAACCGCCCAGGCAGGGCGCTTCTGATCAACGACACTGTGGCCGGAACAACGAAATCAGCCACCTCCAGGATTTGCAGGCCATGACGATGAGGGCTGTGCGCGAACAGACGCGCCGGCACGAGGCCCAAGCCGCCAGCGTGTGCGATAAGGGATAGCTGAAGGTCCTCGCCGAAGATTTCAGCGGCAATCGTCAGCGGCACTTGCTGGCGGTCGAGCGCCCGCCCGAGAGCGGCGCGGCAGCCGCAGCCAGGCGGGTTGAGATACCAACTTTCTCCCGCAAGTTCGCGGAGCCGCCACGGAGTTCCGTCGCGCCTGGTGGGCGTTCTGGATGCCGACACGATCACGACCTGTTCGGCCCCGAGCGGCGACGCTGCCAGCCCGACAGGGATGTTGTGCGCTTCGGTCAACAAGCCGATTGCGCAGTCCAGGCTGCCACCCCGCAAGTCGCCGATGAGCCCGGCGCTCCAGTTCGAGCTGACTTGCAGGCGGATGCGGGGAAACTTGCGCCTTATGGCATCGAGCGGCGTGGTCAAGACCATCTCGCCAAGCCCATGCGCTACCCCAATCCTCAATTCTCCGGAAGGATCCGCCGCGCTCAACGCGCAAGATTCCAATTCCGCGACAGCGGAAAGAACGCGCCTGCAATGTTCGAGCACATGACGCCCAGCTGCCGTGAGAATGGCGGGCTTCACGGTGCGGTCGAACACAAGCCCGTCACCAAGAGCCGCTTCGAAACTCTGGATACGGCGCGTAACAGCCGGTTGCGTCAGATTGAGCCGAAGGGCGGCGCGATTCACCGAACCTGTCTCCGCAACCGCCACAAAGGCTTGAATGTCCTGTAGATTCATAATGGACGTGCATAAACAGATGCTGTTTATGCAGCAAGTTCGGTTTCGGGTCGTGACAGCTCACGCGGTGCGAAACTCGGGCTGACCGTGTGGCAGGTCGTGAGGAATTCCGTGATGCGTTCCGCCGAGATAGGCTCCTCGCATGGGACATATTCCCGGCAATGACCGCGACTGCTACGACGAATGTTCGTGAAATGCCCGGACCTGCTCGCCGGTGCGGTTCAAGCGCGCCCAGTCCGTAGTGCGGCGACCCAGTCAGGCCGTTCACGGCGCTCCGCTAGCGCTGCTGCTGACAACCAGTCGTAGCTCACGGACTTCAGCTCTACGGTAAATCCACCATCCCGACGTTCGACGATTGCGTAGCGCGCATGAGGCGAGCCCGCTGCGGATCGGGATGAGTGTGGAAGCGAACATCATCATCCGGGAGAAGAGGGCCGTGCTGCTGGTGCCCGCCGAGGCCATCCGCAATGCCGGCGGCAAGGCCAGCGTCTTCACGGTGGAGAACGGGAAGCTGAAGCAGATGCCGGTGGAGACGGGCATTCGGGGCAGCCGCCTGGTGGAAGTGACATCCGGCCTTGCGGAGGGCGGCGTGGTCGCCTCGCCGGTGAAGGCGGAATTCCGCGATGGCCAATCCGTGCGCATCGCGCGATAGGGGGGCGCATGGGCCTCGCGATCGACATCGCCATCACGCATATCCGTTCACGCCTGCGGCAGACGCTGGTGGGCGTGCTGGGCGTGGCGACCGGGGTGGCGTTCTCCGTGATGATGGCCTCGCTGATGGAGGGGTCGCAGCGCGATTTCATCGCGCAACTCGTGGATTCCCTTCCCCATATCACGGTGAGCGACGAGCGGCGCACCCCGCCCCGGCAGCCTGCCGCGTTGATCTATGACGAGGTGGAAATCTCGAACCTCTCCACGGTGGATCGCCGTCGCGGCATCAAGAACCCGCTCGCGGTGATGGCCGAGATCGAGAGCTGGGCGCCCGCGAAGGTCGCGCCTTCCGTGCGCGTGAACATCCTCGTGCGGCAGGCAGGACGCGATGTCGGGGCGGTGATGCTCGGCATCGATCCCAAGCGCGAGGCGGAGGTCTCGAACATCGCGAGCAAGATGGTCGAGGGCGGCCTCGACAACCTCTTGAAGGCTTCGAACGCGATTCTGCTGGGCGCGCGCATGGCCGAGAGGCTGGGCATCCGCGTGGGCAACACGGTCTCCATTTCCTCCTCGGGCGGGAAGACGATGACAGCGACCGCCGTCGGGATTTTCCGCACGGGCGTGGCGCAGATCGATGACAGCCAGATCTTTGCGCTGACCCGCTCTGCGCAGATCCTTGCGGGACAGACCGGGCTCATCAATGGGTTGCGCCTGAAGGCCAATGACGCCCTGTCCGCGCGCGAACTCGCGAGCCGCATCGAGGCCGAGACGGGCTACAAGGCCGTCTCCTGGCAGGAGGCGCATGAGGATCTGCTCAACGCCTTCAACATCCGCAATTTCATCATGTATACGGTGGTGGGCGCGATCCTGCTGGTCGCGTCCTTCGGCACCTACAATATCATCTCGACCATCACGCATGAGAAGACGCGTGACATCGCGATCCTGAAGTCGCTGGGCCTGCGCTCGGCGCTGGTGCGGCGCATCTTCGTGCTGGAGGCGCTTGTGATCGGCCTGCTCGGCATGTTCGCGGGCTTCCTGCTGGGATTCCTGATGACGAAAGGCCTGGGCGCGGTGGAATTCAAATCGCCTTTTGGCGATGCCACGCGCCTGCCCGTGATCTATTCGCCGCTCCATTACGGCCTCGCGGGGCTGATCGCGCTCGGGGCCTCGCTCATCGCAGCCTGGCTGCCGGCACGGAAGGCCGCGAGCGTGAACCCGGTCGAGATCATCCGGGGGGCCTCATGACGCCCCTCATCGAGACGCGGCAGGCGACCCGCGTGCTGCGCGGAGAGATCGACACCACCCTCGTGCGCGACATTGATCTCGCCATCAATCCCGGCGAGTTCGTGGCGATCACCGGCCCCTCCGGCTCGGGCAAATCCTCGCTGATGTATCTTCTGGGCCTGCTGGATACGCCCACCTCCGGCGATGTCCTCATCCTCGGCCAATCCACCGCGAGGATGGACGAGGATATCCGCGCGAAGCTTCGGCTCGAGACGCTCGGCTTCGTCTTCCAGTTCCATTTCCTGCTCGCCGAATTCTCCGCCCTCGACAACGTGACGCTGCCGATGCGCGCGCTCGGCAAGCTCTCGGACAAGGCAATGCGGGCGCGTGGCCTGGATCTGCTCGCGCGGCTCGGCCTCAAGGAGCATTCGCACAAGCGACCGGACCAGCTCTCCGGCGGCCAGCGCCAGCGCGTGGCGATTGCCCGTGCGCTCGCAAACGACCCGCAGGTGATCCTCGCGGACGAACCCACCGGCAATCTCGACACCGCCTCGACCGAGCAGGTTTTCGGCATCATCCAGACCCTCGTGGGCGAGGCCGGGCTCTCGGTGATCATCGTGACGCATGATCCGCATCTCGCGCGGCGCGCCTCGCGCCGCCTGCATGTGGTGGATGGGCAACTGGCGCCCGTCCCAACCGATGATTGAAATACGGGGCGGTTTGGTTCCTCGACCGGCGCTGGTTTCCCGGGGCCTGCGACGACGTGGAGCCATTGGCGAAGCCAGGGGTCAGGCCGCGATCATCCCCAGGCCTCTCCCTTTCCGGCTCGTGCTTTTTCGGAATCCGTCACCAGAGCAGGTCGCCGGCGAGAAAGCTGCGGGCTTTCTCGCTGCGGGGCGCGGCGAAGAAGGCGCTGGCCTCGGCGTCTTCCACCAGCGCCCCTCGATTGAGGAAAAGCACGCGTCGCGCGAGGCGGCGTGCCTGCCCGAGATCATGCGTGGTCATCAGCAGGGTCACACCCTCGGCCGCGAGGCGTTCGAGGCTGGCCTCGATCTGCCGCGTCGCGCCGGGATCAAGCTGGGAGGTCGGCTCATCAAGGAAGAGCACCTCCGGTTCGAGCAGCCATGCACGCGCGAGGGCCAGCCTCTGCTGCTCGCCGCCGGAGAGGAGCCGAGCGGGGCGTTCCGCCAGGCTCGCAAGGCCGAAGCGTTCCAGCGCATCCTCCACGCGCCGCCCTGCATGCGTCACCGAGGCTGCGTGCTGCAGATTCGCGCGGGCGGATCGGCGCAGCATGACCGGGCGCTGGAAAACCATGGCATGGCGCTTTCGGCCCGCGCGCATAGCCTCCTCCGCCGCCCAGTTCACGCGGCCCGAAGCCGGCGCGATGAGCCCGTGGCAAAGGCGCAACAGCACGGATTTCCCCGCGCCATTCGGGCCGATGATCGCGGTGATCCCGCCCCTGGGCAGCTCGAAACTCAGCGGGCCGAGCAGGCTCTTGCCTTCAGCCTCGAAAGCGAGGCTCTCGACCCGCAGCGGCAGGATGGAGGCAGGAGCGCGCATGCTCACCCCGCAAATCTCTGTCCGATGCGGCTCGCGCCAAAGGCGAGGCCATTGATCAGAAAGGTCAGCCCCATCAGCACGAGGCCAAGGCCGAGGGCGAGCGGGAGATCCCCCTTGGATGTTTCCAGCGCGATGGTCGTGGTCATGGTGCGGGTGTAATTCGCGATGTTCCCGCCGACGATGAGCACCGCGCCGACCTCCGCGCTGGCGCGGCCGAAACCCGCGAGCAGGCCGGTCGCCAGCGCGAACCGCCCATCCCACAGCAATGTGGGCACGGCGCGCAAACCGCTGACACCGAGCGAGGTGAGATGCTCGCGATATTCGCGCCAGAGTTCCTCGGTTGTGCCGCGCGTGAGCGCGATGACGATGGGCAGCACGAGAAGGGCCTGCGCGATGACCATCGCCGTGGGCGTGAAGAGCAGGCCCCAGGCACCGAGCGGCCCGGAGCGCGAAAGCAGGAGGAACACCATCAGCCCCGCAACCACCGGCGGCAGGCCCATCATGCCATTGATGAAGATGATCACCAGGTTCCGGGCCGGAAAGCGGGAGACCGCAAGCCACGCGCCAAGCGGCAGGCCGATGATCGCCGCGAGCAGCACGGCCGTGAGCGTGACGCGGAGCGACAAACCCACGATCTGCAGGAATTTGGGATCGGCCCCGAAGATCAGGCCAAGGGCTTCCGAAAAGGCTGTCGTGACATCCATCGCGAGCGTGACCACTTCCAGTTTCTGCCTGCGTGATAGGCCGTGATCTGCCTGGTTTTCAAGTTTTGTAATCTGTGCATATATGCGCATTCAAACGCAGGGCAAATCATGGAAATTTATCTGAGCACGGAGCAGGCTGCGGCCTATCTCGGCATCAAGGAGCGCAAGCTCTATGAACTCGTGGCCGAAGGCGCCGTGCCCTGCTCCAAGGTCACTGGCAAATGGATTTTCCCGCGCGCGGCGCTCGATCGCTGGGTGGAATCCGGCCTCGCGCGGCCGGTTGGGCTGGTGCTCGAAGCCGCGCCTGCAATCGTCGGCGGCAGCCATGATCCACTGCTGGAATGGGCGTTGCGGCAATCCGGTTCGGGGCTCGCATTGCTCAGCGAGGGCTCGCTTTCCGGTTTCCGCAAGCTCGAGGCGAATGCCGCGGGCCTTGCGGCCATCCACCTCCACAGCCGGGAGGACGCGGCGAATGTCGCTATCCTCCGCGATTCCCGCGCGCTGACGGACGGCGTGCTGATCGCCTTCGCCGAGCGTGAACAGGGCCTGCTCCTGCCGCCGGGCAATCCCGGGAGGCTCGCGAGCCTCGCGGATCTCGCCGCCGGGAACGCACGGCTTGGCCTGCGCCAGCCGGGAGCGGGCGCTCAACAACTGGCGGAGCAGCTTTTCGCCGATGCCGGGCTGGATTTCGCGCGCCTCACGGCGGGCATGCCGGTCTACCCCACAGGGGATGATCTCGCCTATGCCATCCGCATCGGCGAGGCCGATTGCGGCATCGCCACGCGCGCGGCGGCGAAGGCGCAGGGCCTTGATTTCCTCTCGCTGGCCTGGGAGAAATTCGATCTTGCCATGCGTCGCCGCACCTATTTCGAGCCGGGGCCGCAGAAGCTGTTCGCGCTCATGCGCAGCCCGGATTTCGCCCGCCGCGCCGCGGCGCTCACGGGCTATCGCGTGGCAGAAGCGGGTCTGGTGCGCTTCAATCGCTGAGCATCAGCTCCGCGCCAGCACCTCCCAGGCCCGGGCCGAGGAATTGCGCGCGCCCCGATAGCTTGCGACGATCCGCGCGGTGAGCGCATCCTTCGCGGCGAGGCCGGAGAGGATTTCCTCCGCCAGAATCGCGCCCTTCGCGAGCACCTCCTCCGGCAGGCGATGCACCTGCGTGCCGCCCTCGATCAGCGTGCGGAGCGCCTCG
>NZ_JBJTDY010000071.1:0-24166 GCF_046092605.1 Rhabdaerophilum sp.
CATGA
Source organism: Rhabdaerophilum sp. (assembly GCF_046092605.1). Lineage (NCBI taxonomy): Bacteria > Pseudomonadati > Pseudomonadota > Alphaproteobacteria > Hyphomicrobiales > Rhabdaerophilaceae > Rhabdaerophilum > Rhabdaerophilum sp. The sequence continues at coordinate 6 of NZ_JBJTDY010000071.1, forward strand.
CGTCGAACTCATGCTCGATCGCGAGCGCCAAGGGCGCGAGGCGAGCCCCACCGCGGCCGTGATCGACAGCCAGTCCGTGAAGTCTCCGTCAGCGGAAACAAGGGGTTACGACGCCGGAAAGAGGGTGGTGGGCCGCTTCCCGGTCGGAACTGCGATCGAGGCGGCAGGCAATGGTGTCGCGGCTGTGCGCGTGCGGCTCGATGGGGTTTCGACGGTGGCGGCGTGATGCCGCCGACGGCCGCCCGCGACCGGAAAATGCGACCTATACGCGACCAGTCGCAATTCGGCGGTTTCGCCGCAGTTGGGCGATCTGGTAAGTTGTTGATCCATTGAAGAAAAATGGCGCGCCCGAAAGGATTCGAACCTCTGACCCCCAGATTCGTAGTCTGGTGCTCTATCCAGCTGAGCTACGGGCGCGCGAGCGATGTCGAAGCATCGCGGAAGGCGGCTTGATAGCGGCATCGTTTCGAAAGGGCAAGCATCTTTCGCGGGCTTCGTGATGTGCCTTTCGATGAAATTCTGGCTCGGCTGGAGGATGCATGAAATTCAATTCCGGCCAGTAAAGCCTTGTCCGCCTTCTGGAAATCCCATGCCCCGCGATGCCGCCTCGACCGGCGTCAGCCCCACCTGCCTTCGCGCGAGATGCGCGACCCCGTGCCATCGGCTGCGGGAAGGCTGATCCGGAAATGCGCGCCTTGCCCGGCCGGGGTTTCCATCAAAATCATGTCTCCACCCATGCCGCGCAGCAATTCCAGCGCGATGGTGAGGCCGAGACCGGTGCTTCCGCGCTGCCCGCCGCCGCTGAAGGCCTGGAACAGCGTCTCACGGATGCGTGGCGGGATGCCCGGCCCTGAATCGCGCAGATCGAGCGAGACCAGCCCTTCCTCGACATGGGCGGCGACCCGGATGACCTTTGGCCGGTCGGCCGGAAGGCTTTCCAGGGCCGATCGCGCATTGCGCAAGAGGTTGGTCAGCACCCGATGCAGGTGATCCGGATCGGCGCTGACCCGCAGGTTCGAAGGAATATCCACCTGCAGGGCGGGGTCGCTCTCCGGGCCCAGGGCCAGTTGCTCGGCCACATCGTTCACCAGCATCAGCAGCGCCACCGGTGCCAGCCTAGGCGTCTGCTCCTGCGCCTTTCCATAGGCGAGGGTCGCCTGGCAGAAGGCGATGGCGCGATCGAGCGTTTCCAGCATCTTGGGCACGAAGCGCTGCACATTGGGGTCGGATGTCGCGGCGAGGCGATCCGCCATGAGCTGGGCCGAGGCGAGCATGTTCCGAAGGTCGTGATTGATCTTCGCCACGGCAAGGCCGAGATTCGCGAGGTGCTCGCGCTGGCGCAGCTGCTGGCGCAGGCTTTCCTGCATATCGGCGATCGAACGCTCGAGATCGCCCAGTTCATCGGCGCGTTGGCTGGGTTTCAGCAGCGTGAGCGCATTTTCCGGCTGATCGCGGAAGCGGGCCAGGGCGCCCGCCAGTGCCTTGACCGGGCGCACGATCTGCATGTTCAACACGAGGTAGAGCAGGGCGGCCACCACGCCGCAGATGACCAGCGAGACCTGCAGGATCGACCATGAGAACGAGAGCATCGCCGTCCGCAATTGCCGCTCGTTGATGATCAGTTCCACGAAATCACCGCCGCCCGGTGCCGGGCCCACCACGCGCATGGTGCGGCTGGAGCCGAAGAGCAGGATATCGAAGGCGCTCATGATCTCGTCGAAGGGGTGCCGCTGGCGCAGGTCGATCTCCACCTCCACCGGTGACGGCATCGCCGCTACCGCGAGCAAACGGCGGGATTGTTCGATGCGGAGCGCGATCATCGTCGCATCCATGCCCCTGAGCAGGTCGTCGATCAGGTCGCGGGGAAGCGAATCGGGCGGCGCGCGTTCCAGGACCAACGCGGCGGCGCGGCCCTGCGCGAGGCGGTCGTTCAGCCAGCTGTTGCGGTAGCTGGCGATCGAGGGGACATAGATCAGCACCTCGGCGATCAGCACGAAGAGCACGGAAAGCAGCATCAATCGCCCGGAAAGGCCCGGGCGCAACAGGCCGATCGGCGCGGAAGGCCGGATCGGCGCCTGTCCGTTGGGCCGCCCGGGCCCGCTCATCCGAAAAACCGGAAGAGGCGGAAGGCCCGCTGGATCCCCGGTGAACGCAGAAGGCCGCGCGCCGGGCTGGCGGCGGCCAGGCGAATGCCATCGCTGGCCGATCCGGCAGGGAAGGGCAGGCGCGCGATCTCGGTCAGGGTCAGGCCCTGGCCGAGGGCCAAGGCGAGGATCGGCAGGCGTTCGGCCGAGCCGGGGCCGTAAAGGCTTGCTCCAAGCAGCCGACCCTTGCGGTCGCCCAGAAGCTTCACGAAGCCTCCGGAGAGATCGGAGGGGTCCGCATCCGCGAAGGCCGCGCGGGCAATCTGCACGGTTCCGCGGTCCAGCACCTCGCGCTCCGTCAGGCCGGTTTCGGCGAGCCCGCCTTCACCCCCCAGCAGCCGCAACCGGGGCTGCGGCCCGAATTTGCCGGATCGCCGGAAAAACATGCGGCCAATGAGATGCGCCACCGCGCTCGCGTCAGCAGGCTGATCCGGCTCGGCGGCGCGACCGAGCGCAAGGACGCGCGAATTCGTGGTCTCGAAGCCGTTCCGCAACACCAAACGGCCATCACGGAGCCGGATATCGGCCTTGTCGAGTTCGAAGCGATCAAGCGCTGGAAGCGGCGATCCGATCTCCCAAACGGGGAGATCGGCCGGCCCTGCTGGGGGCATGGCGGAAAGGCGCGCGAGGCCCTGCCGCTCGAGGCGGTCGAGCAGAAGCCGCACGCCATCCGGGTCGAAATCCAGTGCGACGGGGCTCTCGCTAACCAGGGTTACTTGCGCGCCAAGCCGCATGAGGAGGCCGGCGAGATCGAGCGCCTCCGCCGAGGCACCCCGCAGGATCAGCCGGCGGGGCGCCTCGCCATGCTCGAACAGCGCCCGGAGCGCTTCCAGCGGTAAAGTGGCCTGGCGACCCGAAGCCAGCAGAACCCGGCGCGGTTCGAATGTCGCCTCGTCGATCATAACCCGCCTGCGATCCAGGAAACGGGCTGTCCCGATCGCCACCTCGATGCGCGCTGCGCGCAGGCGCTCGGTGCTTCTTTGGCGGCGAATATCCTCAAGGGTCGCCAGCCGCCGGGCCTCGAATGCGACGGGATCGCCCGCGCTCACCAGTCGCGCCAGCATCTCGCCATCGCGGATCGCCTGGGTCACGGCTGTCTCTTCCGTGCGTGCAACCACGACCTTTCCGCCCAAAGTGGCAATGGCGAGCCCGATCTCGAGGGCCTGTCGGTCCAGTCCGAGGATGAGAAGGTCGGGTTTTTCCACCGCAGGAGGCCTCCGATTGATCAGCCCTGCCATGGGTTTGGGTCGATGCGCAAGGCCACAGCATGCCGAACGTTCCCTTGAGGCATCAAGGCGGAGATGGGAAGGCATTTGGGGATTGACAATTGAGCCCGCCTGCCGTTTAAGCCGGTATCAATTGCCGCGTTGGGTGGCAGGCCGCGCCTTTCGAGGCGCGTTTTTGTTCGAAGGGCACCCCTGGTGTTGCGAACAGCCGGCTACCCTGCGGAAGAAACGCAACTTTTTTTGCAGGATGACGCCCATGAAGCGCACCTATCAGCCGAGCAAGCTCGTTCGCAAGCGCCGCCACGGCTTTCGCGCCCGCATGGCGACCGTGGGTGGCCGCAAGGTTATCGCGAACCGCCGTCGCCAGGGCCGCAAGAAGCTCTCGGCCTGAGCACATTCGGATCCGGCCCTGCCCGTCGCCAGTGGCGGACATTGTGAAATCCCGAAATGGGGGCGGGGCCTTGGGCCATCCGCCCCCGTTTCGTTTGGTCACCCTGCGTCAGCGTCCGGAATTCCTGGCCGCCGCAGCCGGCCGGCGCGCGCATGGGCCGGGCTTCACGCTCCAGCACCGGAAGCCGGAGGGCGAGCTGCCACTTCGATTCGGCTTCACGGTGACGAAGAAGACGGGCAATGCCCCGGAGCGCAACCGCATCCGTCGCCGCCTGCGCGAGGCCATCCGGCGTGCGGGGGCGGATTTCGTTGGTATTGGCGGCGATTTCGTGATCATTGGCCGTCGCGAGGCCCTCACGGTGCCCTTCGATAGCCTTGTGGAGGGGCTTGCCGAAGCCATTCTCCGCCTGGCGAAGGGGGGCGGCCAGCCGCCGCGCCCGAATGCGGCGCCATAATCGGAAGAAGCACGATCGGCCTGCTTGGCATTTTCGGGCTTCCAGCTTAGAAGGCCTGCGCAATTCGAGCTTTGGCACCTGGTCTCCTCCCGCCGGGAGCGAGGGGCCGGATGCCTTTCCCCTGCGGGGCGACACGGAACAGGATCGATGAAATCCGACGACAACAGGAACCTGCTCCTGGCGATCACGCTGTCGGTGATCGTCATGGTCGGCTGGAACTACTTCTTCGGCATGCCGAAACTGGAGCAGCAGCGCCAGCAACAGGTGCAGGGCCAGACCGCAACCGGGCAGCCCGGCTCTGCGGTGCTCCAGCCCCCTGGATCGGGTGCAGCGAACACCGCAGGGACACCTGCCGGGCCGGGCTCCACGGTCGCGGCCGGGGCGAAGCTGCCGCGTGCGCAGGCGCTCGCGCTGTCCCCGCGCGTGAGGATCGAATCGCCGAACCTCTCGGGTTCGATCGCGTTGATCGGTGGCCGGATCGACGATCTCAGCCTCGTGCGTTACCGCGAGACGGTCGAGATCGGCAGCCCGAACATCGTGCTCTTCGCTCCGCAAGGCGCGCAGGATGCCTATTTCGCCGATTTCGGCTGGCTGCCTGCCGCCGGCCAGAATGTGGCCGTGCCGGGGCCGGACACGCGCTGGCAGGCCAATGCCGAGATTCTCCGGCCCGGCGGCACCGTGACGCTGACTTATGATAACGGCCAAGGCCTCGTCTTCACCCGCGTGATCGGGATGGACGACAAGTTCCTCTTCACCGTGACGGACAGCGTAAAGAATACGGGTGGCAATCCGATAGCGCTCTCCTCCTACGGCCGCATCTCGCGCCATGGCACGCCGACCGTGCTCGGCTTCTTCATTCTGCATGAGGGCCTGATCGGCTTTCTCGACGAAAAGCTTCAGGAAATGTCCTTCGCGGATGCCGTGAAGACCAAGAGCAAGACCTTCACAACCAACAACAAGGGCGGCTGGCTCGGCATCACCGAGAAATACTGGGCTTCCGCGCTCATCCCTCCGCATGACAAGCCGTTCTCCGCCGCCTTCGGTGCGAGCGGGGCGGCGACGAGCCCGGTTTACGAGACCGCGGCCATCAACGAGGCAACGACGATTGCGCCGGGCGCGGAACTCACCGCCACGATGCGCCTCTTCGCCGGTGCCAAGGAAGTGAACGTCATCGATGGTTACCAGGAGGCACTGAAGGCGCAGAGCTTCGACAGGCTCGTCGATTGGGGCTGGTTCTACTTCATCACCAAGCCGCTCTTCAGATTGATGGATTGGGTGTTCCACCTCGTGGGGAATTTCGGCGTGACGATCCTGATCGTCACCGTGCTGATCAAGCTCGCGCTCTTCCCTCTCGCGAACAAATCCTACGAGAGCATGGCGCGCATGAAGCATGTGCAGCCGGAAATGCTCGCCATCCGCGACCGCTATGCCGACGACAAGATGAAGCAGCAGCAGGCGATGATGGAGCTCTACAAGAAGGAGAAGATCAACCCGCTGGCGGGCTGTCTGCCGGTGCTGGTGCAGATCCCCATCTTCTTCGCGCTCTACAAGGTGCTGTTCGTCACCATCGAAATGCGCCACGCGCCATTCTTCGGCTGGATCAGGGATCTGGCGGCGCCCGACCCGACCTCGATCTTCAACCTGTTCGGCCTCCTGCCGTTCAACCCCGGCGCGGTGCCGGTGTTCGGGCCATTCCTGATGCTCGGCGTCTGGCCCATCATCATGGGCATCACGATGTGGGTGCAGATGAAGATGAACCCGGAGCCGACGGACCCCATCCAGAAGGCGGTCTTCGCCTGGATGCCGTTGCTCTTCACCTTCATGCTGGCCTCGTTCCCGGCCGGTCTCGTGATCTACTGGGCCTGGAACAACACCCTTTCGGTGCTCCAGCAATATGCGATCATGAAGAAGCTCGGCACCAAGGTGGAGCTGTGGGACAACCTGAAATCCACCTTCAGGCGGGGGTAACTCCCCCGCTCCGGAGCTTCGCGGAGAGCCAGCGATGACCGACGCGAAGCCCGATTACACAGAAGCCGGGAGGCGCCTCTTTGCCCGCGAGCCCGAATTCTACTGGGCGGCGGCAAAGAGCACCGATCTCCCCCCTCCGCGCGGGCTGGAAATCGCCTTTGCCGGCCGCTCCAATGTTGGAAAGTCGTCGCTCATCAATGCTTTGACGGGAAGAAACTCGCTGGCGCGCACGTCGCACACGCCGGGGCGCACGCAGCAGCTCAACTTCTTCGATGTCTCGGGCGCCTTCTCCTTCATCGACATGCCGGGCTATGGCTTCGCGGCCGTGGGCAAGGAGAAGGTCTCCGCCTGGACCGGGATGATCCACGATTACCTCCGGGGCCGTGTGGAGCTTGCGCGCGTGCTGCTGCTGATCGATGCCCGTCACGGGCTGAAACCCACGGATGACCCGGTTCTCGAGACCCTTCGTACAGCCGCGGTGCCGTTTCAGGTGATCCTCACCAAGGCGGATGAACTCACCGCGAAGCAGGCGGAAGCCGTGACCGCCGCGATCTCGGCGAAGATCGCGCGACACCCCGCCGCGCATCCCGATGTGATCCTCACCTCCGCCAAGACCGGGCAGGGGATTCCCGAACTGCGCGCGGCCATCGCCTTCCTCTTGGCCGAGCGCGGCGCCTTGCCGGATTGGGTATGGAAGTGATCGCGCGGCTTGCGATGGTCGCCGGTGCTGTGGCCGGCGCTCTGGGCGTCGCCGCCTCGGCCCGTGCGAGCCATGGCGGGGGCGAAACCCTGACGATTGCCGCGCAATTCCTGCTGTTTCATGCGCCGGTTCTGCTCGCTTTGGCGGCGCTGATCCGCGCGAGCCTCGTGGGCTCGCGAGCCGGGGCGCTGGTGCTGGTGCTGTTCGCTCTGGGCCTCGCGCTGTTCTCGGGCGATCTCGCGATGCGGGCGCTGGCCGGCCAGCCGCTCTTCCGCATGGCCGCCCCCCTTGGCGGCAGCACGCTGATCCTCGCCTGGCTGGCACTCGCCGTGAGCGCCTTCACGGGCGAGAACCGCTTCGGGTGATTGCGCTTGGAGATTGAGCTTCCTGCGCTTTCCGCTAAGACGACGGACGCTTTTTGCCGCGAAGGGCCCGCCATGACGAAAACGCTTCCCGACGTTCATACCCGCGCCGAGGTGATTGCCGAGGCGCTGCCCTTCATGCAGCGCTACGATCAGGAAGTCGTGGTCATCAAGTATGGCGGCCATGCCATGGGCAACAAGGCGGCGGCGGAGGATTTCGCCGAGGATGTCGTGCTGCTCGAACTCCAGGGCGTGAAGCCCATCGTGGTGCATGGCGGCGGGCCACAGATCGGCAAGATGCTCGACAAGCTCGGCATCAGAAGCGAGTTTCAGGGCGGCTTGCGCGTCACCGATGCCGCGACGGTGGAGATTGTCGAGATGGTACTCGCCGGCTCCATCAACAAGCAGATCGTCGGCTGGCTCTCGGCAGAAGGCGGCAAGGCCATTGGCCTGTGCGGCAAGGACGGCAACATGGTGATGGCGCGGAAACTCTCCCGCACCGTTCGCGACCCCGATTCCAACATCGAGCGCGAGGTGGATCTCGGCTTCGTGGGCGATCCGCACAAGGTGGATCGCTCGGTGCTCGATGCCGTGCTGAAGGCGGAACTCATCCCCGTTCTCGCCCCCGTCGCCATCGGCGAGGATGGGCAGACCTACAATGTCAATGCCGACACCTTCGCCGGGGCCATCGCTGGCGCGATGAAGGCGAAGCGCCTGCTGCTCCTCACCGATGTTCCAGGCGTTCTCGACAAGGACAAGAACCTGATCCCGCAGTTGACCGTGGACCAGTGCCGCGAGCTGATCGCCGACGGCACCGTTTCAGGCGGCATGATCCCCAAGATCGAGACTTGCATCTACGCCATCGAGCAGGGCGTGGAGGGCGTGGTGATCCTCGATGGCAAGGTGCCGCATGCCGTGCTGCTGGAACTGCTCACCGAGCATGGCGCGGGCACGCTGATTACGCCATGATCAGTAATCGACGCGCGTGAAATAGAGCCCACAGGCGGGCGCGACCGGCCCGCATCGGGCGCGATCCTTCGCGTCGAGTGCCGCGCGCATGCGGCTCACGGGCCAGATGCCGCGCCCCACCTGCACCAGCGATCCCACCATGGAGCGCACCTGATTGTGCAGGAACGAGCGGGCGCTCGCTTCGATATGCACCTCCTCGCCCGCACGGAACACGCGAAATTCTTCCAGCGTGCGGATCGGGCTTTTCGCCTGGCAGGCGGAAGCGCGGAAGGTCGTGAAATCATGCTGCCCGAGGATGGACTGCGCGGCCTCGTGCATCGCCTCGATATCGAGCGGCTTGATGATGTGCCAGACGCGGTTTCTGTCGAGCGCGGAAGGGGCGGGGCGGTTCAAGAGCCGGTAGCGGTAATGCCGCCGGCGCGCCCAGAGGCGGCAATCGAAGCGCTCCTCGGTCGCCTCGGCCAAGAGCACGCTCACGGCCTCCCCGGCGATTTTCAGATGCGCGTTGAGCGCATCGCGGAGCGTGCGGTCGGTCCAGGGTTTCGCAAGGTCCACATGGCTCACCTGCCCCAGGGCATGCACGCCGGCATCGGTGCGTCCCGCACATTTGAGGCGCGGCGCATCAGGCTCGATGGCCCAGAGCGCGCGCTCCAGCGCATCCTGCACGCCGCGCCCCTCCGCCTGGCTCTGCCAGCCCTGATAGGGCGTGCCGTCATATTCGATGACGAGCTTGAAGCGGCGCATCAGCCGACCTTGGAACCGACCGGCAAGCCGTTGCCGCGCGCGAAATCCGCAGCACTCATAACGCCCTTGCCGGCGGGCTGCACCTCGAGAAGGCGAATGGCGCCCGTGCCGCAGGCGATGACGTTCTCGGCAATCACCATGCCGGGATTGCCCGAGCCCTCGCCGGGCGTCGCGCGCAGGACCTTCACGCGACGGCCTTCCACCTCGAAGAAAGCGCCCGGCGCGGGCGAGAGGCCGCGAATGTGGTTGTGCACTTCCGTTGCCGGCTTCGAGAAATCGATCCGGCACTCCTCCTTGGTGATCTTCGCGGCGTAGGTCACGCCCTCGGATGCCTGCGGCGTGAAGCCGAGCGAGCCGCGCGCAAGCGCTGCCAGCGCGCGCACCATCAGATCCGCGCCCACCACCATCATCCGGTCATGCAGCTGACCGGCGGTCATCTCCGGGGAAATCGCGATGCGTTCGGCCATGCCGATCGCGCCGGTATCGAGCCCTTCCTCCATCTGCATCACCATCACGGCGGTTTCCGTGTCGCCGGCCATGATGGCGCGCTGGATGGGTGCCGCACCCCTCCAGCGGGGCAGGGCGGAGCCATGGAGATTGAGGCAGCCCAGTGGCACCGCTTCCAGCACCGGCACGGGGAGGATCAGCCCATAGGCCACGACGATCGCCGCATCCGCGCCGAAGCTTGCGAATTCGGCTTGCGCCTCCGCGTTGCGCAGGGATTTCGGCGTGAACACGGGAAGACGGAAGCGCTCCGCCGCCTGATGCACCGGCGATTTCACGAGATCGAGCCCCCGCCGCCCGCCAGGCGCCGGCGCGCGGGTATAGACCGCGACCACCTCATGGCCCTGCCCCAGGATTTCCGTCAGCGTGGGCACTGCGAAAGCTGGCGTGCCCATGAAGATCAGGCGCAGGCTCACGCCTCGTCCTTCCGCTTGGCGGCCTTGGCAAATTTCCTGATCACACGGTCGCGCTTCAGCTTCGAGAGGTAATCGATGAAAAGCACGCCGTTGAGATGGTCAAGTTCGTGCTGGATGCAGGTCGCGAGAATACCATCCGCCTCGATCTCGCGCTCGTTGAAATCGATGTCGCGGTATTTGAGCCGGATCTTCGCAGGGCGCTGCACCTCCTCGTAATGTTCGGGGATGGAAAGACAGCCTTCCTCGTAACTGCTCAACTCGTCCGATTTCCAGGTGATCTCCGGGTTGATCACGACCATGGGCTCGCGCGTGTCGTCGCGCTTGGAAACATCGAGCGTGAAGAGGCGCTTTGGTTCGCCGATCTGGATGGCCGCCAGCCCGATGCCCGGCGCGCCATACATCGTCTCGAACATATCATCGACAAACCGGCGCAGATCCTTGTCCATGCCCGCTATGGGCGCGGAGATCTGGCGCAGGCGCGCATCGGGAAGGATGACAAGTTTGCGAATGCTCATGGCGTGGCTTCGGCGCGAAAACTGGAATTGCCGGAGCCATAACGAACCCGGCGAACGGGGTCAATTCGTTCCAATTTTGTTCCCGCTTTCGAATCGTGCTAGCGTCACCTTCATGAATGATGTCGTGCTGATCATCGGTGGGCTTTCCATCACGGTTGCGGAGACCATCGCTGCGGCGGGCATGCTCGCGGGGCTTCTGCTCCTCGGCCTGCTGATGATCGCGCTGCGCGCGCGCCGCGAACAGGCCCAGGCGCAGGCCGCCGCTGCCGAGCGCCAGCGCGAGCTCGACGACAAGCTCGAGGCCATGACCCGGCTTCATGCCGAGATGACCGGCCGGATGCAGACCATGGCGGAAGTGTTCGGCTCGCGGCAGGCGGAACTCACGCGCGCCATCGGCGACCGCTTCGATTCCCTGCGCGGCACCGTGCATTCCACGCTTTCGGAAAATGCCGAACGTGCTGCCGAGCATCTGGGCAAGCTCAACGAGCGCCTCGCCGTCATCGACGCCGCGCAGGCGAACCTCCAGGGGCTCGCCAGCGAGATGCTGAGCCTGAAGGATGTGCTCTCGAACAAGCAGGCGCGCGGCGCCTATGGGCAGGGTCGCATGGAGGCGATCATCCGCGACGCCTTGCCCGCGCGCGCCTTCGAGTTTCAGGCCACGCTTCCGAATCGCGCCCGGCCCGATTGCATCATCCGCCTGCCAGGGGATGATCGCCCACTGGTGGTCGATGCGAAATTCCCGCTTGAAGGATTCGCGGCCCTTCGCGAGGCGCAGAGCGAGGAGGCGCGCGCGGCTTCGTTAAAGCGTGTGCGCAATGACCTTCAGGTGCATATCAGGGACATCTCCGAGAAATACCTCTTGCCGGGGCAGACCCAGGATCTCGCGCTGATGTTCGTGCCCTCCGAGGCGCTCTACGCCGATCTCTCCGAGCAGTTCGAGGATCTCGTGCAGAAGGCGCATCGCGCGCGCGTGCTCATCGTTTCGCCGTCGCTCCTGCTGATGGCGGTGCAGGTGGCGCAGGCCATCGTGCGCGATGCGGCGATCCGAGATCAGGCGCGGATGATCCAGCTTGAGGTTGGCAAGCTGCTCAACGATGTGCGCCGCATCGGCGAGCGAGCGGGCAAGCTCGACACCCATTTCCGCCAGACGCAGGAGGACGTCGCCGGGCTCGTCACCTCCACCGAGAAGGTGCTGAAGCGCGGCGAGCGAATCGAGGCGCTGGAATTCGAGCAGAAGCCGGCCGAACTCCCGATCGAGGCCGTGCCCCTTCGCCGCCCGGCCTGATCAGAGCCTGAAGAAGCGCTCGATCGCCCGACGATAGATCGCCGTCAGCGTGTCGATATCCGAGATGGCCACGCGCTCATCGACCTTGTGCATGGTCTGGCCGACGACACCGAATTCGATCACCGGGCAATAGTTCCGGATGAACCGTGCATCCGAGGTGCCACCGGTAGTGGAGAGCTCCGGTTTCCGCCCCGTCACGGATTGCACCGCCTCGGACACCAGTTCCACGAACGGCCCGGGGGGGGTGAGGAAGGCCTCCGCATTGCTGGGGTGGAGCACGAGGCGGTAGTCCGGAACGTCGTTCACGCCTGCGAGGCGACGTTTCAGTTCCTCGCCGAGGGTCACGCTTGTCCAGAGATCATTGAAGCGAATATTGCCTTCCACGCGCGCCGCGCCGGGAATGACATTGCGGGCCTTGTTGCCCACCTCGATGGTCGTGAATTCGAGATTGCTCGGCAGGAAGTGCGGCGTGCCAAGGTCGAGAGGGGTCGCCTTCAGCGCCGCCATCAAGCGCATCAACCCGTCGATCGGGTTCTTTGCGAGATGCTGGTAGGCGACATGGCCCTGCACGCCCTCGACCTCGATATCGAAGGAGAGCGAGCCGCGCCGGCCGATCTTCATCATGTCTCCCATGGCTTGGGGGTTTGTCGGCTCACCAAGAATGCAGCCGTCGAAACGCTCGCCACGCGCCGTCGCCCATTCCAGCAGCTTCACCGTGCCGTTCAAGGCAGGGCCTTCCTCGTCGCCGGTGATCAGAAAGACCACCGAGCCGGGGATCTTTCCGCCCGCATCGAGATGATCGAGCACGGCGGCGATTGCAGCCGCCACGCCCGCCTTCATGTCGCAGGCCCCGCGGCCCCAGAGCACGCCATCCTCGATCGCGCCTTCGAAAGGTGCGCGCGACCAGGCCGAAACATCGCCGGTGGGCACCACATCTGTATGGCCCGCGAACACCAGAACCGGGCCTTCCGTGCCGAGACGCGCATGGAGGTTCTCGACATCCGCTGTACCTGCTTCCGAGAAAACCGGTCGATGCACATCAAAGCCGTAGGGCTTCAGCACCGCCTCGATCAGCGCCAATGCGCCGCCTTCCTCCGGCGTGACGGAGGCGCAACGCACGAGATCGCGCGTGAGCGCGGCAGCGCGGGACAAATCGGCGAACATGGCGTTTCAGCTCTTCTTCTGGCCGTAGGGTGGCGGCGGAATGTCGTTATGCGCCTTGCGGAGGGCGGCGGACCAGCGCTCGCGCAGATCGTGGAAATAAGGCTCGCCCGCCTCGATGCGATGCTCGACCTCGGGGTCGATCGCGTCGCGCCGCATCACCAGGATATCGATGGGCAGGCCGACGCCGAGGTTGGAACGCATGGTCGAATCCATGGAGATCAGGCCCAGTTTCAGCGCGTCGTAGATGTCGGTGTTGAAGGTCACCGCGCGGTCGAGAATGGGCTTGCCGTATTTGTGCTCGCCGATCTGCAGATAGGGCGTGTCGGTCGTCGCCTCGATGAAATTGCCGGCCTTGTAGAGCATGAAGAGGCGCAGGCTGCGGCCCCTGATCTGCCCGCCGAGCAGCATCGAGACCTCCAGCGAGGCGCCGTGCTGCTCGATGGCATTGCCATCGGTGCGATAGACGTGGCGGATGACCTCGCCCACGAATTGCGCAGCCTGGAACATGCTGTCCTGATCGACCAGCCGCTCGACGCGCCCCTCCTCGCGCTCCAGCCCCTCGCGCAGGATGGAGATGACGCTCTGCGTGAAGCCGAGATTGCCGGCGGTGGCCAAAACGAAGGTTTTCTCGCCCGGAACGCGGAAGACATGCAGCTTGCGGAAGGTCGCTATGTTGTCGAGGCCCGCATTGGTGCGCGTATCGGCGATCATGAGAAGGCCGTCGCGATTGATGATGCCGACGCAATAGGTCATTGCAGTATCTTCGTATCCCTGTCCGAGGAGGGCCACGTTATAGCGGCAGCCCTCGCGATTTCTACTGTTCCTTGATCTCGCGTCCCACATGCAGCGAGACCAGCACGGAAAGGCTTTCGCCCTGACCGCCAAGGCGCGAGCCTCGAATGGGCGCGGCCTCGAGATAATCCCGGCCGGTGGCGAGGCGAATGTAGCGCTCATCCGCGCAAAGCCCGTGGGCGGGATCGAACCCCACCCAGCCGATGCCGGCAATATGCGCCTCCGCCCAGGCATGGCCGGCCTGCTGCTGGTCGGTATCCGTGCGCAGGAAATAGCCGGAGACATAGCGGGCGGGGATTCCCATCTGCCGGGCGGCAGCGAGAAAGACCTGTGCGAAATCCTGGCAGACGCCGCTTCTGTGCTGGAAAACCTCCTCGGCCCGCGTGGCGGTGTCCGTCGCGCCGGGCAGGAAGGTGAAACTCTCGAAGATGGTGGTGTTGAGGCGGTGGAGAAAGGCAAAGGGGTCGCCCCCGTCCTGCGCGGAGAGGTCGGAAGCGAATTCACGCAGGCCCTCGCCGGCGGCGGTCAGCGGCGTTTCGCTGGTCCAGTAACTGAGGGGAAAGCGCTCGAGGCTGCCGCGCACCACGCCAGCGCTGGCACCGGTGTCGATCTCGCCATCGACGAGGATGCGCATGCGCTCGATCGGGCCATCGATCGAGAAGATATGCGTGATGTTGCCATAGGCGTCCTCGTCGCGTTCGAGCCGGCAGTCCGCGTCGATCTCCACACGCCAGCGCCGCACGAACTGCGTCGCATGGTTGCGGGGCGTGAGCCGAAGAACCTGAATCGCGCCACGCGCGGGCTCGGCGTAATCGTAATTCGTCTCGTGTCTCAGTCTGAGGCGCATCGAAAAATCCGTTCGCGGCCGGCCCTCGCGGGGAGGAACACTGGGTCTATTGCAGATATTGCTCGGAAATCGCCATCCCCAGTCGATTGTTCTGCGCGAGGAATCCGATCAGGAATTCATGCAGTCCCTGCTGGAAGAGGCTGGCGGTATCGACATTGCCCAATTCCGCGAAGGTCGAGCGGGCGAGGCGCTGGCTCGGTCCCTGACGACCATAGCGCTCGGCGAGCAGATCCAGCACATCGTTGAGGTTCTTGTAGGTCGAGATCAGCGAACGCGGCTGTTCCGGCCTGAGAATCAGGAAGTCCGCCACCAGCCAGGGCCGGATGCTCTCGCGATAGATCAGGTGATAGGAATTCAGCGCCGAGAGCGCGCGCAGCAGCGACGACCACTGGAAATAGTCGAGGCCGCCGCCCACGGGTTCGGGCTCCGGCAGCACGACATGGTATTTGACATCGAGCAGGCGCGCGGTGTTTTCGGCGCGCTCGACATACATGCCGAGGCGCTGGAACCAGTAATGGTCCGTGCGCAGCATCGTGCGGTAGGCCGTGCCGTCGAAGCGCAGCGACACCTCCTTCACGAAGGCCAGAAATCGCGTGAGCTCCTGGCCGCTCATCTGGTTCAGGTTCACCTTCTGCAGGTGGTTCCAGGCCTCGTTGAGGATTTCCCACACCTCGGTGGTGATCGCCGTGCGCACGGCCCGCGCATTGTGCCGCGCGATCTCGATGCAGCGGCGGATGGAGGTGGGGTTGGTCTCCCCGGCAATGATGAAGGCGGTGACGTTCTTCTCGTTCGCGACCGGATAGGCCGCATGGAAGGCCTCTCTGCAGGCGGCGGTGTCGATCGCGCTTTCCCACTCGTTCGAGGTGCCGGCATAGGCCGAGGGGAGGGTGGCGAGGCGCAGCGCGACATCGAGGATGCGCGCGAGGCTTTCGGCGCGCTCCACATAACGAGAGAGCCAGAAGAGGTTGTCGGCGGTGCGGGCGAGCATGGCGAAGTCCTTCGCGTTCCGTCGGGATCAGGCGTTGCCGGCCGGGCCGGCATCCACGATCCACGTATCCTTCGTGCCGCCACCCTGGCTCGAATTGACGACAAGAGAGCCCTTTTTCAGCGCCACGCGCGTGAGCCCGCCCGGCACGATGCGGATCTTGTCCGCGCCGGACAGCACGAAGGGCCGGAGATCCACATGGCGCGGCGCGAGGCCCTCCTCCACGAAGCAGGGGACCGTGGAAAGCGCGAGAGTGGGCTGGGCGATGTAGTTATCCGGGTTCGCCTTCACCTTCCGGGCAAAGGCCTCGCGCTGGTCCCTGGTCGCATGCGGGCCGACGAGCATGCCGTAGCCGCCCGAGCCATTCACCTCCTTCACCACGAGTTCGCCAATATGCGCGAGCACATGGCCGAGGACCGCGGGCTCGCGACAGCGCCAGGTCTCGACATTGGCAAGCATCGCATCCTTGCCGGTGAAGAAGCGGACGATCTCCGGCATGTAGGAATAGACGGCCTTGTCATCCGCCACACCCGTGCCCACTGCATTCGTAATGGTCACATTGCGCGCCTTGTAGGCGGAGAGCAGCCCCGGCACACCCAAAGCGCTATCTGGACGGAAGGCGAGGGGATCGAGAAATTCGTCATCCACGCGACGATAGATCACGTCCACGCGCTTGGGCCCTTCTGTCGTGCGCATGTAGACGACATTGCCGCGCACGAAGAGATCGCCCCCCTCCACCAGTTCCACGCCCATGCGGTCAGCCAGGAAGGAATGCTCGTAATAGGCGGAATTGTAGGGACCGGGGGTGAGCACCACGACCGTGGGCTCCCCCGGCGCGGTATGCGGCGCCACAGAACGGAGGGTGGCGAGAAGCTCCTCCGGATATTGATCCACCGGCCTGATCTTGGTGCGGCCCAGCAATTCGGGGAAGAGCCGCATCATCGCCTCGCGGTTTTCCAGCATGTAGGAAACGCCGGAAGGCGTGCGGGCATTATCCTCCAGCACATGGAACTGGTCCGGCCCCGTGCGGACGATATCGATCCCGCAGATATGGCAGTAAACATCTTTGGCAGGGCGGATTCGCGTCATTTCCGGGCGGAAAGCCGGGTTCTGCAGAACCAGCTCCTCCGGAATGATGCCGGCCTTCACCGCCTCGCGCGGCCCATAGCAATCCGCGATGAAGGCGTTGATCGCGGTAACCCGCTGCTCCAGCCCCTTCGAGAGGCTCGTCCATTCGCCGGAGGTGATGACGCGCGGCAGGATATCGAAGGGGATGATGCGCTCGGCACCCTGCTCGTCGCCATAGACCGCGAAGGTGATGCCGATACGCCGGAAGAAGGCCTCCGCCTCGGCGCGGCGGCTCGCGATCAGATCACGCGGGGCCTGCTCGAACCATTCCGCGATTTCGCGGAAAACGGGGCGAATGCCATCACCGGAACCGCGCATCTCGTCGAAAATCTCAGGCATCCGCCACGTCCTCCCCAACGTCCTCCCCAACGCCACCTGATCGGTGAGGGGCCGGGTTCCACGCCTGGTCTTCTCCCTCTGCCCCTTGCCGGAAGGGCCTCCCTTCCTCGTTAGCAAGGTCGAGGCCATCCTGCCTTGAAGGCAACCTGGCCTTTCCTCCCCATCATGAGGCCTTGCGAGGCAAAGGCAATCCGTCTCGCTGCCGGTTTTGCAACCCGCGCGCGGCAACTCGGCGCTTCCTTGCTGGCCAGTGCTTGGCTAGAAGTGAGGCATGCGCGCGCCAGACGCGCCAACCATTCCGGCCTCGAGGTCCATCATGTCGTCCCCTTCCTCTCTCGCAGCCTTTGACTGGGCCGATCCTTTCCGCCTCGACGACCAGCTCACCGAAGATGAGCGCATGATCCGCGATTCCGCGCGCGATTTCGCGCAAAGCGCATTGCTGCCGCGCGTGACGGAGGCCTATCTCTCCGAGACGACCGACCCCGCGCTCTTCAGTGAGATGGGCAAGTTCGGCCTGCTGGGCGTCACGCTGCCGGAGAAATATGGCTGTGCGGCTGCGGGCTATGTCGCCTATGGCCTTGTTGCCCGCGAGGTCGAGCGGATCGATTCGGGCTATCGCTCGATGATGAGCGTGCAATCCTCCCTCGTGATGTACCCGATCTACGCCTATGGCTCGGAAGAGCAGCGCATGAAGTATCTGCCGAAGCTCGCGACCGGCGAGTTCATCGGCTGCTTCGGCCTCACCGAGCCCGATGCCGGCTCCGATCCTGCCGGCATGAAGACCCGCGCCGAGAAGACCGCAAACGGCTATCGGCTGACCGGCTCCAAGATGTGGATTTCCAACAGCCCGATCGCCGATGTCTTTGTCGTCTGGGCGAAGAGCGCAGCGCATGACAACGCGATCCGCGGCTTCATCCTCGAAAAGGGCATGAAGGGCCTTTCCGCGCCGAAGATCGGCGGCAAGCTCTCCTTGCGCGCCTCCATCACCGGCGAGATTGTCATGGATGGCGTGGAAGTGGGCGAGGATGCGCTGCTTCCGAATGTTGCCGGCCTCAAGGGGCCGTTCGGCTGCCTCAACCGCGCCCGTTATGGCATTTCCTGGGGCGTGATGGGCGCGGCGGAGGATTGCTTCCACCGCGCGCGGCAATATGGTCTCGACCGTCACCAGTTCAATAAGCCGCTGGCGCAGACCCAGCTCTTCCAGAAGAAGCTCGCGGACATGATGACCGAGATCACGCTCGGGCTTCAGGGCTCGTTGCGTGTGGGGCGGCTGATGGATGAGGGGTGTTTCGCTCCCGAGATGATCTCGATCGTCAAGCGCAACAATTGCGGCAAGGCGCTCGATATCGCCCGCGCCGCGCGCGACATGCATGGCGGCAACGGCATCCAGGCCGAATACCACGTGATGCGCCATGCCCAGAACTTGGAGACCGTGAACACCTATGAGGGCACGCATGATGTGCATGCGCTGATCCTGGGACGCGCGATCACGGGCCTTCAGGCTTTCTTCTGATCCATGGAACGCGGCGAGATCAGCTTCGCGCGGGTGCTCGCGCTGGGCACTGGCTATTTCGGACTGGTCTTCGCCGCGGGCTTCGCTCTGGGCGCCCTGCGCGTGGGGCTGCTCCAGCCCCATCTGGGCCCGGATGCGAGCCGGCTGCTCGAACTGCCCTTCATGGTGGCCATCAGCTTCGGCGCGGCGCTGCTCATCATGCGACGCGCCGGAGCGGCAGGGCGAATGGATGCCCTGACCATCGGGTTCCTTGCCTTCATCCTGCTGCTGCTGGCGGAGATGCTGATCGGAAGCTGGCTCTTCCAGCTGCCCTATTCCGCCCTCCTCACCGATGCGATGACGCCGATCGGCTTCCTGAACCTTCTCGCCCAATCCCTGCTGATCGTTTTCCCGGTGCTCGTTGCCGGAAAGGAGCGCATCCGCGCATGACCAAGCCCGATCCTCGCACCGAGCTCGCCGAACTCGCCACCTTGCGTGATTGCCTGCGCTATGCGGTCAGCGCCTTCCGGCAGGCGAACCTGCACCACGGCCATGGCGCGACCAACGCGCTGGATGAAGCGGCCTTCCTCATCCTCGAAAGCCTGCATCTGCCGGTGGATGATTTCAACGCCTTCGCCGATGCTCGCCTCACGGCCCGCGAGAAGGCGATGCTCGGCGATCGCATCGCCACGCGCATCGAGAAGCGCATCCCCGCCGCCTATATCACGGGCCGCACCTATCTCCATGGTTTCTCGTTCCGCTGCGATCCGCGCGCGATCATCCCCCGCTCCTTCCTGGCGGATCTCCTGTTCTCGCCACTCTTCGATGGCTCGGATGGTTCGGGCCTGATCGATGATCCGAATGAGATCACCTCCGTGCTCGATCTGTGCACGGGCGGCGGAAGCCTCGCGATCCTCGCGGCGCATGCCTTCCCGAATGCGCAAGTGCATGCGGTCGATCTCTCGGCCGATGCGCTTGATCTGGCGGCCGAGAATGTCGCGGATTACGGCCTCAAGCATCGCGTCACGCTGCACAAGGGCGATCTTTTCGCGCCCGTGAAGGGCATGCGGTTCGACCTCATCCTTTCAAACCCGCCCTATGTCGATCAGGCGACGATCGCGATGATGCCGGAAGAATTCCGCCACGAGCCGGCGATGGCGCTTGATGGTGGCCCTGATGGGTTCGATCTCGTGCGGCGCATCCTCCGCGAGGCGGGAGAGCAGCTCCATGCCGGGGGCGGCATGCTCTGCGAGATCGGTCTTGATCGCGAAGTGCTCGATGTCGAATTCCCGCATCTCGCCTTCACCTGGCTCGATACGGAGGAGAGCGCGGGCGAGGTGTTCTGGCTGCCGGCCAGTGCCCTGCGCTGAGGCTCAGGCCGCGCTTGCTGCGTCCTCGGTCGTGAACTCGTTCTCGGCCTGAAGCCGCGCGATGGCGGCGTAGGCCTCGTCGAGATGGCTGGCCGTGAGTTCGCGCAGGCCGGGATAGAGCCTCGCCTGATCCTGCCGGCCAGCCTTTTCCAGTTCGCCCGCGAAGCCTGCCACGCGCACCGCGCCCAGCGAGAGTGACATCGATTTCAGCGCATGGGCCGCGCGTGCCACCCGGGGTGCGTCACCGGCCGCAATCGCCGCGTCGATCTCCGCGAGGGCCGGTGGCCCGTTCTCGAGATAGAGGCGATAGATGCGGGCGACTGCCGCGCCGCCGCCACCCTTCACCATGCCGAGAAGCTGGCCGGTGGTGGTGGGGTCCAGCACGGGAACATCCTCTTCCGCCTGTGTGGCGAGCGCAGGCGAGGGCGGTTTCGGGGCCGGCGCAGACGAGGCAGGCGTGGCAGCGTCGGGAGGCGAAACCTGCGGCGCGGGGGCGACAAGGAGGCGCTCATGCCGCGCGGCGGAAGAGGTGGCATCGCCAGCCGCGATGCGGCGGTCGGCATGCGGGGTGCGCCCCAAGAGGTGCGTCTCCAGCATGCGCCCCATGGCGGCGAGCGTGAAGGGCTTGTGCAGCACCCCGTCCATGCCGGAAGTTTTCCAGGCATCGGCGTGGCTGCCAACAACATGCGCCGTGAGCGCGATGATCGGCAGGGCCGGTTGCCCGGTTTTCTTTTCCCAGGCACGGATGGCGCGCGTGCTCTCGAACCCGTCCATCTCCGGCATGGAGCCGTCCATGAACACGAGATCGTAGCGCTTGGCCTGCACGGCCTGAAGGGCCTGCCGGCCATCGGCCACGGTGTCGCAAGCGAGGTCGAAGCGGCGCAGGGTCTCGATGATGACCTCGCGGTTGACCGGGTTGTCATCCGCAACCAGCACGAGATGGCGCGGGAATTTCGGCAGGTCATGCTCGGCCTGGGCATCGGCGCGGGCGCGCTGGGCCGGGCTCACGCCGCTCAGCACGTCGCTCACGGTCTGGAAAAGGTCGCGCCGCGCGATCGGCCTCACGAGGCCGGCCATCGCCTTGCCTTCGCCAATGAGGCGATCCGTTTCGGAATCGCCGAAATGTCCCAACGCGATGGTGGGGGCCCGTCGCATCAGGCGCGCGGTCGCGGGATCGCTCAAGAGCACGGAATCGGCGATGATGAGACGGCGTTCGCCACCATCGCGGCCGAGGGTGGCGCTGATCGCATCGACCACCTCGAAGCCGAATTCCTCAAGGTAGCGGGCGAGATTGGCCTGTGTCGCCTGGCCGGAAACCGCGAGCAGAACCTTGCCGGAGCCGATGCGCCGGACCTGGCGCTCGCTGTCGAGCCGGTCGACGTGGATGATCGGCACGATGACATGGAAGACCGTGCCCACCCCGACTTCGCTCTCGATGGTGATCTGTCCTTTCATCGCCTCGACGAGGCGGCGGCAAATGGCAAGGCCGAGGCCTGTGCCGCCGAATTTGCGCGTGGTGGTCTGGTCCGCCTGCGAGAAGGCATCGAAGACCGTGGCGAGCTTGTCCCTGGCAATGCCGATGCCGGTATCGCGCACCGAGAAGCGCAGGTTGCCGGGGTTTTCCGGGTCGCGATCGACGGTGAGGTTCACCGAGCCGGATTCGGTGAATTTCAGCGCGTTGTTGACGAGGTTCGACAGCACCTGGTTGAGGCGCGTCGGGTCGGTCCCGATGCGGCCCGGCACGGTGGGCGCAAGATAGGTCGAGAGGTCGAGGCCCTTCGAACGGGCTTTTTCCTCGAAGAGCTGTGCCACCGTCTCGACGATGTCCTCCACCGTCACCGGAATGGTCTCAAGCTCGATCTTGCCGGCCTCGATCTTCGAGAAATCGAGGATGTCATTGATGATCGCGAGCAGCGAGCCGCCGGAGCGCGCGATCACATCCGCGAAGCGCTTCTGCTTCGGTTGCAGGTCGGATGCCGCCAGCAATTCCGCCATCACGAGGATGCCGTTCATCGGCGTGCGGATTTCGTGGCTCATGGTCGCGAGGAATTCGCTCTTGGCGGCATTGGCGGCGTCGGCGGCCTCCTTCGCGAGGCGATAATCGCGGGTGCGCTCCTCGACCTCCACCTCCAGCGCGGCGCGATGGCGGGCGAGCTCGTCGTCACGGGTGCGGATTTCGTCGAGCATCGCGTTGAAGCCGGTCGCGATGCGCGCCAGCTCGTCGCGGCCGCTCTCGGGCAGGCGCTGGGAGTAATCGTGCCGCTTCTGCACCTGCCCCATGCCGTCCACGATCGCATTGATCCGCCGCACGATGGAACGTTGCAACAGGTAAACCAGCATGAAACCGATCAGGATGGCTGCCAAGCCTGCCAGGGCGGCGTCCTGCATCATGCCCAAGGCATTGGTCCACAGGCTGGATGTATCGGCCAGGAGGATCAACCGGCCAACCTCTTCCCCCGAGGAGATGATCGGCACGCTGACCGACATCGTGTCGCGCATCAGCAGGGTCAGCGCGGCAAAGGGACCGGGTGCCGGCGCCTCGCGCACGAGTTGGATGTTGAGGCCCAGTTCGGCGAGTGTGCTGCCGTCGATACGCTGGATTCCGGAATAGTTGATGCCCGGAATCCGCGCCATCGCGCGCAGGACCCGCAAGGCTTCGCCGCGATTGCTGTTTGTGACCGCCTCTGCGGCGGCGGAAGCGAAGACCTGCGCGGTTGCCTCGAGTTCCGTCTGCTTGGCCTGGGTGAATCGCAACACCTCGCGACGCACCGATGCGATGCTGACGATCAGCGTTGCCGAGGTGATCGCCAGCACAATCAACAGAAGGAGCCGGGCGCGGATCGTCACGGAAGCTCAGGACTTTCTATTGCGATACGGCCGCAGCGGAGACCGCGCATTGCGCTGATAGCGATCAAGATCGCTGAAAAGCCTGAGTGTCCGGTTAATGCCGTAACCGAGGGGAAAGGTTTGGCTCGTTAGACTTGGTTTGAAAGGCTCTCTCTTCATGATGCCCGTTCCCGACATCCTTCCCCGGGGCCCGGCGCAGCCCGCTGCAGCCGGAAACGGGAAGCTGCGGGTGCTGGTTGTCGACGACGATCCGATCTACCGCGAGACCTCGCGCATGTTCCTGATGATGCAGGGACGCGACGTGACCCTGGCGGAGAATGGGAATGCCGGCTTGCGCAAGCTCGCCGAGGGATGTTTCGACATCCTCATCGTGGATATGGAAATGCCGGACATGTCGGGGCTCGAGGTGATCGCGCATGTGCGCGCCCGCCCTGAGACGGCGGATCTGCCGATCATCATGGTGACCTCGCGCGATGATGCCATGGCGATCGACCGCGCCTATGAGCTCGGTGCCTCGTCCTTCGTGGTGAAGCCGGTCAACTGGACCCTTCTCGACCACTACCTGCGCTTCGTCTGCCGCGCGGCCCGCAACGAGACGCTGGCCCGGCAGGCGCAGAAGGAGGCCGAGTTGCTCGGCCGGACCAAGGACAATCTCATGAGCGTGCTGCGCCACGAGATGAAGACACCGCTCAATGCGATCATCGGCTTCACGCGGCTGGCCGCCGAAGCGCGCGAAAGTGGCGACCTCGTCGCCATGCGAGAGCATCTCGAGGCTGTGCAGGAATCTGGCAAGCGTTTGCTGCAGAGCTTCGCGGACATGGCGACCTATTCGGACATGCTCTCCGGGCGCATTGTTCCAGCCTTCGAGCCGATCGCGCCCGGCTGGCTTTTCGATGACATGCAGGAACTTCATGGCCCGGCGCTCGCCAAGGCGGGCATCCGTGTCGAGCGGCGCGAGGAGGAGGGCAATCTGCATTTCGAGGGCGACCAGACGCTGCTCGCTTCCGCGCTCTCCCGCCTGGTCCAGAATGTGCTGGAACACGCCAAGGGCGCGACCACGTTGCGCCTCATTTCGGCGCGGGAAGGCGAGGGGCTGAAGCTCACCGTCGAGGATGACGGCGAAGGCATTCCGCCCGAGGATATCGCGCGCTGCCTCGAACCCTTCGCGCAGGCCGATATGTCCCTCTCCCGCGCCCATCAGGGCCTCGGCATGGGGCTTCCCATCGCCGGCAGCATTGCCGCCCTGCATGGCGGCGAGCTGAAATCCGAGAGCATCCGGGGCGCGGGCCTGCGGGTTTCCCTGCGCCTGCCCATCGCGCGCTGAGCTGCTGCACGAAAACGCGCGCCAAAGAAAATCGCGCGCCAGCACGGCGCGCGCCCTGTTTCGCCCGGAACCGGATTCTCAGCCGAACATGTCCTCAATGATGCCGGCATACCAGCCCATGTTCTCGGCCTGCGTCTGCTTGCGCAATTCGGCCGTCTCGCCGGTCCTGGAGATGAAGGTGGAGGAGGCGGTGAT